>CALEYZ010000089.1 GCA_937928195.1 uncultured Limnohabitans sp. | reverse complement strand
AAGCAGTTCTTGAATAAATGATTGAGGAATGGCCACGGGTCTATTTTCACCCAAGTTGAGACCCTATTGGGCACAAAAAAGCCCTGCTGAGCAGGGCTTTTTGTGGAAGTGCGTGAAGAATCAAGCAGCTTTCTTTTTGGCTTTGGATTTTTTCTTTTTGGCGGCCTTTTTAGCAGCCTTAGGTGCTTCAGCAGCAGGCTTGGCAGCAGGTGCCGCAGTAGGCGCAGCGACAGGGGCCGCCGCAGGTGCTGCAGGAACCACGGGTGCAGTGGGGGCAGCCGTTTGGGCCACAGAAGCCAAGGCCATGGTGCTCAAGACACCTGCAATGATGAGTTTGTACATGGAACGTCCTTCAATAAAAAACTAAACAAGTCGAGGATACAACGAATCGAAGGCACTTCTGGATGACATCAGTCAATATTGAAGGCGTGCACTTGAAATTGGCCTGCAGATCGATCTTCAAAATAATGCTTGAGAGTTTCCTGAACTGTGCGAAATGCCAACTCTTCCCACGGAATTTCTGACTCGAGAAACATGCGGGTTTCTTGCGTTTCAAAGCCAGGGTTGAATTCCTCACTTTGCAATTCGGCCAAATAGTAAAGATGAACTTGGCCGACGCGAGGAACACTCATCACGGTGATAAGAGGGCCCATTTTGAATTGAGCGCCGGCCTCTTCGGTTGTTTCGCGTGCGGCCCCTTCAGCAGTGCTTTCCCCCAGCTCCATGAAGCCCGCAGGCAGCGTCCACTTACCTTTGCGAGGCTCAATGTTGCGCTTGCACAGCAACACGCGATTGCCAAGGTAGGGAACCGTACCAACCACGTTCAATGGATTCTCGTAATGAACCAAGTTGCAAGCTGTGCAGACTGCGCGTTCTTTGGTGTCGCCATCATCTGGCAGTCGATACAAAACTGCCGAGCCACAGGCTCGGCAGTATTTGATCAATTGACGCTGGAAGTTCAAGCTTTTTTCGCTGGGGCTTTGGCCGCTGGCGCTTTGGTGTGCTTCTCGATCAGGGCGCGTGCTGTGTCCAGCAGTTTACGACCATCGTAGCCACGTTTGTTCATGTCCTCAACCCATTCAACTTCGATGGCGCGAGATTTACGGCGGAACTCTTGCGCTTCTTCAGGGCTAACAGTGAAGATGGCATTGTTGCGATCGCTGGCAGCTTTGCGGCCTGGGATGTCGCCCTCTTGCTGAACTTTGCCAAGCCAAGCGGATGTTTCCATGCCGCTGTTGTTGTCGATGATTTTTTTCAAATCTGGCGGCAAGGCGTTGTATTTGGCTTTGTTCATGGCCATCACAAAGGTGGTGGTGTAGAGGCTGCCACCTGCAGGATCAAACTCTGCATGGTACTTGGTCAACTCGTGGACTTTCACAGAAGGCACAACTTCCCAAGGAATGACGGCGCCATTGATGGTGCCTTTGGAAAGCGCGTCTGGAATGCCTGGCAATGGCATGCCAACAGGAATTGCGCCCAAGGTGCCCATCAGTTTGGTGACTTGGCGCGTCGGTGCGCGCATTTTCAGTCCCTTCATGTCTGCCACGTTTTTCACGGGTTTGTCGGCCGTGTGAATGACGCCGGGGCCGTGAACTTGCAAAGCAATCACTTGCGTGTCTTTGAACTCATCGGGGGCCATGGTTTGCACGTATTCCCAATAAGCTTTGGAAGTGGCCTCGGCATTGGTCATCATGAAGGGCAACTCAAAGACTTCCACGCGAGGGAAACGGCCGGCGGTATTGCCTGGCAAAGTCCAAATGATGTCCACCACACCATCGCGGGCTTGGTCATACAACTGCACGGGTGTGCCGCCCAATTGCATGGCAGGATAGGCTTCGAACTTAATTCGTCCACCTGATTCTTTTTCGACCTTGTTCATCCACGCTTTGTGCATGTTGAGCCACACATTGGACTGCGGCGCCATGAAGGTGTGAAATTTGAGGGTGACCGTTTGTTGTGCAAAACCTGTCAGCGCAGGCGCTGCAATGGCGGCTGCTGCACCAGATTTCAAAAGTGTGCGACGTTGAATCATGAAAGTCTCCAATTGATTATGGAATGAATGTTAACGGATCAAAGTGATAAAAACTCAATCCAAATCAAGCAACGTATTGAATCAACCACAGGGAAATCCCGGGGAAGAACAGCAGCAAGGTGGTTCGAATGGTGTCGCTGATGAGGAAGGGCATGACGCCTTTGTAGCTCTCTGAAATCGGCACATCCTTGGCCATGCTGTTGACCACATAGACATTCAAGCCGACCGGCGGTGCCAGCATGCCAAAGCCAACGGTCATCAAGACCATGATGCCAAACCAGATAGCGGTCATTTCTTTGTCCATGCCAAAGTCCAGACCCATGATCATGGGGAAGAAAATAGGAATGGTGAGCAAGATCATGCTCAGCTCGTCCATGACGGCGCCCAAGATCACATAGAACAACAAGATGGCTGTGACAACCATCAGAGGCGCCAGACCCCAGCCGCCCACCACTTCAGCCAGTTGGTTAGGGACTTGGGTGAGCGCCAGTGATGAATTCATCACGTCGGCACCAATGAAAATCATGAAGATCATGGCGGAGCTTTCGGCCGTGGCATAAAAGCATTCTTTGAATTTGGGCCAATTGATTTCACGCTTGAGAAGTGCGGCCACGAATGTGGATGCGGCACCCACGCCTGCACCTTCCGTGGGTGTGAAGAAACCACCGTAAATGCCACCAAACACAATGATGAACACAGCTGCAATGGGGGCAATGCCAGCCAAGGCGGCCATGGAGAAACGCTCAATGTTGTCATCGACTTCGGGTGCTTGTCCTGGTACCAGACGAACATAAATGGCGATGGCAATCATGTAGCCCACCATGGCGATGATGCCTGGGATCATGGCCGCAGCAAACAGCTTGGCAATGTTTTGTTCCGTCAAGATGGCGTAGATGACCAATGGCACTGATGGAGGGATCAAAATGCCCAAAGTACCGCCAGCAGCCAATGTGCCGGTTGAAAGTCTGCCAGAGTAGCCGTGGCGTTTCATTTCTGGCAAGGCCACACCGGTGATGGTGGCAGCTGTTGCCACGGACGAGCCACAAATGGAGCCGAAGGCTGCACTGGCCAACACGGCCGCCATGGCCAAGCCACCTTTGAAACGTCCCATGACGCTGGCTGCAAATTGGAACAAGGCCTTGCTGATGCCGCCTTGTGTTGCAAAGTGCCCCATGAGGATGAACAAAGGAATGACCGACAAGTCATAGCTTGCAAAACGCGCAAAGGCCAAGTTGTTGAGGAAGCTGGCGTAAGCCCCCCAACCGGTTTGAATGAGGTAGCCCAGGGTGCCAGCTGCAAACATGGCCACAGAAATGGGCACACGAATGGCCATCAGCAGCAGCATGGCGCCAAAAATAATCAAACACAAGGTGAGAGCGCTCATGCGGATGCTCCTTCGCTAACAACAAATTTGTCACCCATGAGGGCTTGTACAAAAGCAATCAAGGCACTCAAAGCCAAGGGCGGCGTCATGGCCGCAAACACGATCCATTCTGGAAAACCCAGCATCATGGATCCGGATTGTGAGATCCAAGCATTCATGCCTCCCAGATAGGTGCGCCAAGCCAACAGGGTAAAGGTTGCTGCCATGAACAAGGCCCCCAATCTGTCAAGCTGAACGATGGTGGCTTCGCTGGCCTTGGCCGTGAAAAAGTCAACAATGATGTTGGCTTTTTTGAGTTGACACAATGGCATGAACAAAGCAATCGCTGCGCCTGTGGCCACGCCTGTTAACTCGAAGTCACCCACAATGGTGTCACCCGTGGTGTTTCTGCCGATCAAGCTGTAGCAGGTCATGAGTGTGATGAAAGTCAGCAAGATGCCTGATAAGACACTGCATAACTTGGCCAGAAGTTCGAGAATTTTCATGTGTTTCCCCAGGAGCGAGGCGATTGCCTCATTGATGTCTTTTGTTTCAGGCTGCAGGATCAATCTTCACCGTCAATGAACCCAAGCCGGCAACTTGTCCAACCAAGGTGTCACCTGCTACAACGGCGGCAACGCCTTCAGGCGTTCCAGTAAAGATCAAATCGCCTGGCTGCAATTCCCATGCTGCAGACAAGTGCTCAATGGTTTCGGCCACATTCCAAATGAGCTTGGCCACTGTGCTGCTTTGACGTACTTGGCCATTGACCAGCAAGTCAATGGCAGCGTTGTTCACATCACCTGCCTTGGATTTGAGTGTGATGGGGCCAATGGGGGCAGACTTGTCGAAGCCTTTGCCAATGCACCAGGGGCGACCCAGTTTTTTCATTTCATTTTGCAAGTCACGGCGTGTCATGTCCAAGCCTACGGCATAGCCAAAGATGTGCTTTTCTGCATCTGCTGCTTTGATGTTTTTGCCACCTGTGCCAATGGCCACCACCAATTCAATTTCATGGTGCAAGTTTTGTGTCAAGCTGGGGTAGGGCATGTGGCCAGTTTCGCCGGCATTGACAACGACCAAAGCATCTGCGGGCTTGAGAAAAAAGAAGGGGGCCTCGCGACCTGTGAATCCCATCTCCTTTGCATGTTCTTCATAATTGCGACCCACGCAATAAATACGGCGAACGGGAAACTGTTCGGCTTGTCCCAAAATGGGGACGGCAGACACTTGAGTTGGTGCAAAAACAAAGCTCATGGGAACCTTTCAGTAAAAGAGTTTCAATCTAGGCAAAAAAGAGTTTTCGTAAGTATACTTATTAACAGGTTTAACTGTCCAATGGGGTCCATCATAGTGTTATGAACAAGAGTTTTGATTTTGCACAAGCGCCAGGTCATTTGGTGCGCCGCGCACATCAAATTGCGGTGGCGTTGTTCATGAGCGAGCTGGCAACCGAAGACGTCACGCCAGTGCAGTTTGCTATTTTGAATGCGGTGATGGACGCCCCGGGTGTGGACCAAGTGACGTTGGCCAATCGTGTGGCATTTGATGCAGCCACTTCGGGTTCGGTCATTGGTCGTTTGGAGGCCAAAGCGTGGATTCGCCGTGAGTCAGATCAACTCGACCGTCGACGTAAGCTCTTGTGGCTGACACCGGCCGGGCACGAAGCCACATTGCAAATGAAACGCACCGTGGAACGGGTCCAAGAAAAAATTCTGAGCCCCCTCAACTCAGAAGAGGCACAGACACTGAGCGCGTTACTGATCAAACTGGTGGACGGCCACGAGCGCAATTCATCGGTGTGAGCCACAAAGGCTGCACCAATGTGCATGCCTTCCGTTGCATTAACTTTTGTAGGTCAACTCAAAATGTTCCACGACGGGTGGCGCGGCAAAGAAGGGGCCCACAATGGCGCGCCATTCTGCAAACAAGGGAGACTCTCTAAAGCCCACGGTGTGATCTTCCAACGTGTCCCAGAAAATTTGCAGGACAAATCGTTCAGGACTTTCGATGCCTCGGTTGACCTTGGCGCCTTGAAATCCTTTTGCGCGTGAAATAACTGTTTTTAAGCCACGTGCAATGGCTTCTTCAAAGGCCTGTTGCTGGCCTGGTGCGATGCGAATGTCTGCAAGTTCGAGAATCATGTGTGACCTTTAAGAGGATGTGGCGAGGCGCGTTGCAAGATGCGCGTATTTTGACAAATTAAAGGCGACGTTGCTTGGCGACCCACAAAACAAGTGCCACAAACGCCACCATCACAATGCTCAGTGCAGCACTGCTGGCAGCCCAAAAAGTGCTGACTTCGGGGCGTGCAGGCCACGTGCCTAAGCCTTCATAAGCCCAGAAATAAGCGCCTCCTAAGCCGACGCCCCACAGCATGATGCTGTAAATGAACAAGGGCAACAGCGTCATTCGATAACAGCGCAAAATGAAGGCGCATACCGCCTGCAGTGCATCGACCAAATGATAAAGCGCGACCCATGCTAACAAAGTACTTGCAGCGATTGCGACTTCGGTATTGGCTGAAAATAAATGCGCCAACAGTTCGCGATTGAATGCCAGCATGCCACTGCAAATCAAAGCCATGCCAAGACAAAGTTGGAGTCCCGTATGCGCTGCTTGTTCTGCATGTCGAGCGTGATTAGCGCCCATCCAAAAACCAACACGCGAACTGCAGGCAATGCCCAGTGCCAATGGCACCATGTACAAAAGGCTGGCCAAGCTAGATGCAATTTGATGACTGGCTGCAGCCACCACGCCTTGTCTTGAGATGAACAATGCCATCATGGTGAAAGCGGTGACTTCCACCATCAACGACAACGCCGAAGGCACACCCAGACGTAAAAATTGACGCAGGGTTGGCCAGTGAACCGCTTCAAGTGGTTGCCAAATTTTGTACGCAGCGTACATGGGGTGATGACGCAAATAATAGACGCCCATCAACATGAGCCAAGTATTTACGACCAGTGTGGCCCATGCACACCCCACCACGCCTTGCGCTTCTAAGCCCCAGCCCCCCAAGGTGAACCAAATGGAGAGTGGAATTTTGATGCCCAAAGCCGCTATTTGCAGCGCAGTGACGCGCAAGGGCATGCCCAAACTTTGGTTCAGTGTGGCGTACATGCGAAACAAAAGTGAGGGGCCGACGGCCACTGCCAAAATTCGGAGATAGGCGCGGACATCTGCCTGCAACACCGTGGGCACTTGCGTGGCATTCAACCAAGGATCTGGCAACAAGAGGGCCATACTGCCGAGCACAATGACGCCACCACACAAATAAAGTGCTTGCCGCACGGATTTACCAAGGGCTACTTTGTTTCCTGCGCCACGCAACTCGGACCATACGGGTAACAAGGCCTGCATCAAGCCATTCAACGCAACATAAATGCTGATGTAAATGGAGGACCCAACAGACAAAGCAGCCAAAGCTGACGCGTCGTATCGACCTGCAATCAGGGTGTCTGCAATGCCAAATGCCATGACGGCCAGTTGGCCAATCAAAACAGTCCCAGCATGTCGGGTGATGGTGCGTGCTTCAAACATTCAAGAACACAAGCTTAAATTTTGGCGTTTGCCTGTGCTGTTCGCTTGTACAAAACGATGTCTTCGTTGTTGTCGGAGGGGCGACGGACGGTTGCATGCAATTGCCATGCGGACATGTCAATGTCTGTTTTCAAGGTGCCAAGTGCTTGTGTATCCACGATCAGCCACTTGCATTCGTCTGACTGGATTTGTGGTGCATCTGTTTTGAGATGGGCGGGCCGCAATTTGAGATTACCGTGAAATTCAAACGCAGCACCCTGTGCACGCGTTAAGCCGTAGTATTGAACACAAGCTGTATCGCCCATCATGCCGCTAACCTTGAGAACCAAGGGTGCATAGCTGCGAGCAAAGTCGAGCAGGGGCAGCCACAGCGTCATCACCAAGAGCCAGCACAAAGTAGCGCCACCGGCCGGCAGCGCCATGCTTTTCCAAATGGCTGATCGGTGGCGTCCAGCGCGCCATTTCACCAAGCTGGCCCATACCAGGGATGCCAACAAGGCACAGGCAAAAGCCATTGCAGAAAAGACAGGCGTGAATCCTGGGGCGAGGCGTGCAACGTTGATGGCAGGCTGTGCAGGCAAACCCGTTTGCATCGATGTCCAAACAACCCAAATGATCAAGGCACCTGCACTGAAGAACACCAAAGTGAACCAGTCAATCAACGCACCGACGCTGCGCCGCAATGTTGGCAATGCAAACGCAGCCAAAGTGGCCATGGCTGGCAAACCCAACAACAAAGCGCGGTCACTCAAGCCCGAGAGCCATGTGGTCCCCATGGCCACAATGACAAACCAAAGCGGCAAGGCAAGGTGTGGGTTGGCACTCAGCTGCTTGAGTTGATAACGCCAACGCCAAAGGGTCCACAGTGCCAAGGGCCAGGCGGGCCATGTGAACCAAAGCAGCAGGCGTGTTATTGCTTTGATTTCGAGCACGTGGGAGTACGCCACTCGCCAACGCCACAAGCCCAGTGCACTGACCAAGGCGGCAGTTGCTAAACAGATCAGCAGCACCCATGCCACATCGACGCTGCGTGCACGCAATGCACTGGGTTTGTGAGTGTCCAGTGCCATGATGAAGGCACCACCGATGCCCAAAATCATGGCCAATGCGGGTGCACCAGAAAGCGCCAATCCCACAATTGCGATGGCCGCGCTGACCCAAGCGCCAATTCGTTTGCGCGGTAAATTGGCCAGTGCAAAAAAGAGCAGCGTCGAAAAACTCAATTGTGCGAGTGCGGGTGTGGCTTCGTGAGACAGTCTGGCCAAACCTAAACAGGCGAGCAAGGCGAGCAGTCCGCCATCCGCAATGGCCCTGGCGTAATCAGCAGGGCGTGCTTCACCGCCAAAAGCAAAAGTCACAGGTTGCGCCGCAGGTGTTCGGGCCAAGGCATACACACCGTACCAAGTGGCAGCGAGGGTCAAGGTCAGCAAACCAATGAAGGGCAAGCGTGCGGCCAAATCCATGGGCATGGCTGACGGGCTGAGTTGGATGGCCCACGCACCGAGCCAATAGGGCAGAAGTGCCGCAAGGGGGTCCGCTTGTCCAAGCAAGCTAGGTTTGAGCCAAGAAATAGTTTCTGGCCCCATTGCCTGAGCCAGATGCAACATGAAACCAAAGGCTTCCATGTCATCTGCTTTCCAGGGGGTTCTTCCTACAAAGCCAGGCAACACATAAGCCAAGCAAAATGACAGCAACACCCACCGTGGTAAGCGCCTAACGGCGCCTTGAGCCACGATGGCTGGATTGGAAGAGGTGTCGGACATGTGGGTAGTCACAGCTTAGAAGATAGCAGAGAAGCCGCTCGCGTCAAAGTCGTTGAAACGCAAATTCAAAGGCAAAAAACAAGGGCAGGCCGGTTGCCCGGGCTGCCCTGTCATGGTCACCAAGTGACGCGAAGAATTACTTCGTGATGGACGTTTTGCCAAAACGGTTGCGGAACTTCTCAACGCGACCACCCATGTTGTCGACAGATTTTTGTGTACCTGTGTAGAAGGGGTGTGATTCGCTGGATGTGTCCAGTTTGAACAATGGCAGCTCGCGGCCGTCGTCCATTTTCACCATTTCTTTGGCATTGACACAAGAACGTGTGACGAACTTGAAGCCGTTAGACAAGTCCAAGAAGCAAACTTCTCGGTAGTTGGGGTGAATGCCTTCTTTCATGGTCTTTTCCTTGAGTTCAGTTGCGACAGCCGCCCATGGACCATTCCAGGGTACTTTTCGCGAAAAACGAGATTATGGCATGAAATCAATGACTTGCATGCCAGATTTGGGCTGAAATGATGGCTTTTTAGCCACCACGACGCATCATGTCGAAGAATTCGACGTTGCTCTTCGTGGCTTTCATGCTCTTGAGGACCATTTCCATGGCTTCAATTTCGTCCATGTTGTACATGAACTGTCGCAAGATGCGTGTTTTTTGCAGCACTTCCGGCTGCAAGAGCAACTCTTCACGGCGGGTACCGCTGCGGTTCAAGTTGATGGCTGGGAAAACACGTTTTTCGTACAAGCGACGTTCCAAATGGATCTCGCAATTGCCGGTGCCTTTGAATTCTTCGAAGATCACCTCGTCCATGCGGCTGCCGGTATCGACCAGCGCGGTGGCGATGATGGTGAGGCTGCCGCCTTCTTCCACATTGCGAGCAGCGCCAAAAAAGCGCTTAGGGCGTTGCAAGGCGTTGGCATCGACACCGCCGGTCAGGACTTTGCCAGAGCTGGGCACCACATTGTTGTAGGCGCGGGCCAAACGGGTGATGGAGTCAAGCAAAATGACCACGTCTTTTTTCAACTCTACCAAGCGCTTGGCGCGTTCGATCACCATTTCTGCTACGTGCACGTGACGTGCAGCAGGCTCATCGAAAGTGGATGCAATCACCTCACCGCGCACAGTGCGCTGCATTTCTGTCACCTCTTCAGGACGCTCGTCCACGAGCAAAACCATCAGGTGAACGTCGGGATTGTTGGCTGTGATGGCGTGTGCGATGTGTTGCATCATCACGGTTTTGCCTGACTTGGGTTGCGCCACGATCAACGCGCGCTGGCCTTTACCGATAGGGGCAATGATGTCGATCACGCGGCTGGTGATGTTTTCTTCAGCCTTGATATCGCGCTCAAGTCGCATCTGAATGTTCGGGAACAAGGGGGTCAAGTTCTCAAACATGATTTTGTGCTTGTTGTTCTCTGGCAAGTCGCCATTGACCTTGTCAAGCTTGGTGAGAGCAAAGTAACGCTCGCCGTCTTTCGGAATGCGCACTTCACCTTCAATCATGTCGCCCGTGTGCAAATTGAATCGGCGCACTTGGCTGGGGCTGATGTAGATGTCGTCCGTGCTGGCGGTGTAGCTGGTGTCGGGGCTGCGTAAGAAACCAAAACCGTCAGGCAAGATTTCTAAGACGCCATCGGCAAACACTTGTTCGCCTGCGCGTGCGCGTTTTTTGATGATGGCAAACATCAATTCTTGTTTGCGCATGCGGCCAGTGTTTTCAATCTCAAGCTCGTCAGCCTGCTTGAGGACTTCAGACACGTGCAGTGCCTTGAGTTCGTTTAAGTGCATGGATTTACCTGCGTAGAACAACCCTCATGGGTTGATGAATAAAAATCTGGGGGAGGAGGAAACCGAAATTTCAAGCGCCTAGAAACCAAAGCCTTGAAAGGTGCGCCAGAAAGGATAAGCAGGCGCTGGGGGCTTTACGAAGTCTCTGTCTTGAAACTGTGTTGAAACCCTTTTGGGGCTCAACGAAGCGGATTATGACAGGAATTTGAAGGGCTTCGCAAGCAGTGCTGGCTGGATTGCTTACAGCCTTGGGCCGCTTGGCGCGGGAGCAGAGAGCTCACAGGACGAGTCTTGCAACTCGTCCAGGTGCATTCTCAGGCCAATTGTTGATCAATGAAGGCCGTCAATTGGGCTTTGCTCATAGCACCCACTTTGGTTGCCGCCAACTGGCCATCTTTGAACACCATCAAAGTTGGAATACCACGGATGCCAAATTTGGCCGGAATGTCACGGTTTTCATCGACATTCATTTTGGTGATTTGCAATTTGCCTTGGTATGCACCTGCAACATCATCCAAAATGGGGGCAATCATTTTGCAAGGACCACACCACTCTGCCCAGAAGTCAACCACCACGGGTTTGTCTGACTTGAGAACGTCAGCATCGAAAGTGGCGTCGGTAATGTGTTTGATCAAATCGCTGGCCATGGCCTTTTCCTTGTTTGAGTGTGAAATGCAACGAACGTGCCTTTGTAAACTGCTTGTATTTTGACAGA
Source organism: uncultured Limnohabitans sp. (assembly GCA_937928195.1). Lineage (GTDB taxonomy): Bacteria > Pseudomonadota > Gammaproteobacteria > Burkholderiales > Burkholderiaceae_C > Limnohabitans_A. Next base: position 19,454 of record CALEYZ010000089.1, on the reverse strand, counting down.
AACCCATAAGCCACTCAGCCATGGGGGCATCTTTTCCTTTATTTGACAATCGCTTTCATGAATTCAACCAAACCCACGCTGCAGCCTTCACAAAATGTCAATGTGGCCATCGTTGGCGGTGGCCCGGCTGGCTTGATGGCCGCAGAATTGCTGTCGGGTTGGGGACACGCTGTCCATCTCTTTGACGCAATGCCTTCGGTGGGGCGTAAATTTCTGTTGGCCGGGCGGGGAGGGCTGAACCTCACGCATTCTGAGCCTGTGGATCAGTTTGTTCGTCGCTATGCCAGCCATCAGCCACAACTCCAACCGGTCCTTCAAAACTGGGGTGCGCAGCAGCTTCGAGATTGGGCCCAAAGTTTGGGCATTGACACATTTGTGGGCACCTCTGGACGCGTCTTTCCAAAGGAGATGAAAGCCGCGCCACTGCTGCGTGCATGGTTGCATCGCCTGCGGCACCCCCCATCTGGAAAGCCTGTGCAGTTTCACATGCGACACAAATTGACAGGCTTGCAAGTGCTGAATGAGACTGGTGCTTCCTCCACTGTCCTGGAATTTCAAATGCAAGCTTTGTCCTCTGACAGTGCGCTCACCCAGCGCGTTGTCGCCAAAGCAGTCATCTTGGCCATGGGCGGAGGCAGCTGGGCAAGACTGGGCTCCGATGGCGCATGGGTCCCCTTGCTGCAATCTCACGGTGTACCGGTTCAAACTTTGCAAGCTTCTAACTGTGGCTTTCATGTTCAGGGACGGACTGGCGCGGGTTGGACCTCTTTTTTTGAATCGCGTTTTGCTGGACAACCCTTGAAGTCGGTGCGCTTGGCATGGCGATCTGCGCAAGGTGAGCCACAAAGCAGACAGGGCGAGTTTGTGATCACAGCCTATGGTGTTGAAGGCAGCTTGATTTACACCGCTTCTGCCGATTTGCGGGAACAAATTAACCAGGAAGGCATGGCTGAATTTCAGTTGGACTTGCTGCCTGATCGGTCTTTGGCGCAGGTCCTCAAAGAGGTCTCGCATCCTCGCGGTACGCGCAGTCTGTCATCCCATCTTAAAAGCCGCTTGGGCGTGGAAGGCGTGAAGATGGGTTTGCTGAACGAGCTGCTCACGCCCGAAACTTTGCACGACCCCGAGAAACTTGCCAATGCGCTCAAGGCCTTGCCTGTGAAGGTGACCGCCACACGACCCATTGATGAGGCCATCAGTACGGCAGGGGGGGTGGCTTGGAGTGGCTTGCTGCCAACTTTGGAAACCAAAGCCCTGCCGGGTGTTTTTTGTGCGGGAGAAATGTTGGACTGGGAAGCCCCAACAGGCGGCTATTTGCTGACGGCCAGCATGGCCACCGGGGTGTGTGCAGCCCATGCGCTGCAACTGAAATTGAAAGGTGACGAGCCTTGACCCCGGCACTGGCGCCGCAGTTAGAGCTGCTTGGTTCCCCACCTGACTCGGTTGGCTGCATAACCATGCGGGAAGGCCCGTCGAGTGCTATTGTAAGACACCGATAGAATCAGCACATGTCTTATCTTGTTCTGGCGCGAAAATACCGTCCTCGCAACTTCACTGAAATGGTGGGGCAAGAGCACGTGGTGCAGGCCCTCACGAATGCACTGGTGCAGCAAAGGTTGCATCACGCCTATTTGTTCACAGGGACGCGGGGCGTTGGTAAGACCACTGTTTCGCGAATTCTGGCCAAATCCTTAAATTGCCAAGGCCTTGATGGTCAGGGCGGCATTACCGCAGAACCTTGCGGTGTGTGCCAAGCCTGTCAGGACATTGATTCAGGTCGGTTTGTCGATTACACCGAATTGGATGCGGCCTCCAATCGCGGCGTTGACGAAGTTCAAAGCTTGCTCGAGCAAGCGGTGTACAAGCCAGTTCAAGGTCGCTTCAAAGTCTTCATGATCGACGAGGTTCACATGCTGACCAACACGGCGTTCAACGCCATGTTGAAAACCTTGGAAGAGCCACCTGAGTATTTGAAATTTGTTTTGGCCACCACCGATCCTCAAAAGGTGCCCGTCACGGTGCTGTCGCGTTGCCTGCAATTTAATTTGCGGCCCATGGCCCCCGAAACAGTGTTCGAACATTTGACGCAAGTGTTGGGTCAAGAAAATTTACCTGCCGAACCCATGGCCTTGAAATTGCTGTCGCGAGCTGCCCGCGGCTCCATGCGTGATGCTCTCAGCCTCACGGACCAGGCCATCGCCTTTGGCAGTGGTCAATTGCAAGAGGCCACAGTGCGTCTGATGCTGGGCAGTGTCGATCAAAGCCATGTCTTGGGTTTGATTGATGCATTGGCCAAAGGCGATGGTGCTGCCGTGGTGTCTGTCGCTGAAACCTTGCGACTCAATGGCTTGTCAGCAGCCTCTGCGCTCGAGGACATGTCGGTGGCCCTGCAGCGAATGGCAGTTTTGCAAGTTGTACCGCAGGCTGCGGCAGCGTCTGACGATCCTGACCACCTTGAAATGGTCCGGCTCTCACACGCCATGCCTGCCGACGAAACCCAGCTGCTTTACAGCTTGTGTTTGCATGGTCGCGCTGAACTGGGTTTGGCACCCGACGAGTACGCTGCGTTGACCATGATCTTGCTTCGATTGCTGGCGTTCAAACCCAAGGTCGCCCAAGGCGCGGCGGGCGATTCGCTCTCGGCTCAAAAAAAAACTCTAACAACAGCTGACGCCAGAGAGTTGCCGCAAGCGCAAGTAGAAACACCTGCAGCCACCGATGGAGTGCAGCGTGTGCAGGTCGCTGAGCAAACCATTGAGAAAACCGCGGAGCTTGTTATCCCAGAGCCGATGGCACCACAGGAAGAACGGCCTGTTGCTGCCCCCGTGCGGGTTCAAACCTTGGCGGTCAGGGAGGCCAGTGCACCCACCGAAAGAACAGCACCGCGTACTTTGATTGCCACTGAAGAGGGCGATTTTTGGACGCAGACCGTACGTGGTTTGATCAGCGCAGAAGCCATCACCGCATTGGTCCGTGAGCTGGCGCTGCAGTCCCAGCTGATAGCGCGCGACACGGACCAGTGGCAATTGCGCATTGAGAGTGAATCGCTCAACCAAGGCGTTGCGCGGGAGCGCTTGCAAGCGGCACTGCATGCGGCGGGTCATGCTGTGAAGTTGGTGGTTGAAATTGGTAAAGTATCCGACTCGCCCGCTCAAAGAAATGCTGTGGCGCTGGCCGAAAAACAAAAGGCGGCGGAAGACTTGATTCACGCCGATCCATTGGTTCAGGCCATGGTGCAAGAATTTGGCGCCAAAATTGTGCCAGGCAGCATCAAACTCATTACTTAAATTCATTGAAGGAACAACATGTTTAACAAAGGTCAACTCGCAGGTTTGATGAAACAGGCGCAAGCCATGCAAGACAACCTCAAAAAAGCACAAGATGAATTGGCATTCGTTGAAGTGGAAGGTTCATCCGGCAGTGGCATGGTGAAGGTTTTGATGACCTGCAAACACGCAGTCAAACGCGTCACCATTGATCCCAGTTTGTTGGCCGATGACAAAGACATGTTGGAAGACTTGGTGGCTGCTGCATTCAATGATGCCGTTCGCCAAGCTGAAGAAGTTTCGCAACAAAAAATGGGCAAGTTAACCGCAGGTTTGCCCGCTGGTATGAAATTGCCTTTCTAATTTCAACTCAGACTTTTTCGCAGCTTGATTGCCATGCAAAAACCTACGCCTCACGCTCTCGATGCGCTGATTCAAGCGCTTCGCGTGCTGCCTGGCGTGGGCGCGAAGTCAGCCTCTCGCATGGCATTTCATTTGATGCAACACGAAAGAGCCAGTGCGCTGCAACTGGCCAAGGCGCTTGAACATGCCTGTGACCATGTTCGGCACTGCGTCACATGTCACACACTGACTGAATCTGAAATTTGCACCATGTGTGCCGATCCTGAACGTGATCGAACGCAGTTGTGCGTGGTTGAAACACCTGCTGATCAAGCCGCCATTGAAAGAACCTCGACCTTTCGTGGTTTGTATTTCGTGCTCATGGGCAAACTGAGCCCCTTGGATGGCATCGGTCCCAATGATTTGGGATTTGCCAAATTGTCCGAGCGTTGCAGTGATGGTCATGTTCAAGAGGTCATCTTGGCAACCAATTTCACGGGTGAGGGGGAAGCCACTGCGCACGTGATCGCGGAGATGCTCAAAAAGCGTGGCTTGCGTGTGACCCGATTGGCCAGAGGGGTGCCAGCTGGCAGTGAATTGGAATATGTCGACCTTGGCACCATTGCGCATGCCCTGGTGGATCGCCGCTAGTTCCTTCTTGATAACCTAGCGTTCCTCATTACGTAATTACCCGCTTGGGATGTGCCCCAATGCGCGAACACAGATACCTTTGTATGCTGAACCCATCTTTCGTGGGAACTAATCAAGAGGTATTGGTGTGCTTGACAGAATTGGGCGTCGAAACTTTTCAGGGATGGCTGCGGCCACGCTGTTGAGTTCGTCTGTTGATCTTTTTGCCGCCAATGCACCTCAGCGCGTCACCATTGCATTAGCAGCTCGCAGCAGTTTGTATCATTTGCCCTTGGTCTTGGCGGAGCAGCTGGGGTTTTTCAAAGCAGAAGGTTTGCAAATTGATTGGGTCGATTGCGAATCTGGCAGTCAAGCCGTTCAAGCGGCCTTGAATGGTCAGGCTGAAGTGGTCTCTGGCGCCTTTGAACACGTTTTAGATTTGCAAGCATCTGGCTCGGCTTACAGGTCTTTTGTCTTGCAATCGCGCGCGCCGCAAATCAGTGTTGGCCTGGCCAGTCGACGAGCTGCTGGCATGCGGCACATCACCGAACTCAAAACCTTGAAGTTGGGTATTTCATCACTGGGGTCCGCCACGCATTGGCTTGCACAGCATTGGTTGAAGCAAACAGGATTTCCGATGGAAGCTGCCCACTTCGTAGAGTTAGGGGGCGGCACTGCCGCTGTGATGGAGGCCATGCGTGCTGGGGCTGTTGATGGTTTGTGCCATGTCGATCCTATCCTGCATTATTTAGAGCAAAAGAATGATTTGCGAATACTGGCGGATACACGCACTTTGACCAGTTCACATCGGATGTTGGGAGGTCCCTTGGCCTCTGCTTGCCTGTATGGCCGTGTTGAGTTTCTCCAGCGACGAACCGACGTAACCCAAGCGTTGACGATGGGGGTTGTGCGTGCATTGAATTGGCTTAAAACGGCAGGCCCCACAGACATTTTAAAGACTGTGCCTTCGCATCATTGGATGGGAGACCGTGCCTTGTATTTAGGCGCCTTGGAAAAGGTGCGTGAAAGCTACAGTTTGGATGGCATATTTGGCAGCGACGCTGTTCAAACGGCTTGGCGCGCCCGCGCTATGCGACTGAGCTTAGAGCCGGGCAGCACAGCATTGCTCTCGCGCAGCTACACGAATCAATACACCCTGCTGGCCAAGCGCAAGCTCAACACCTGAATTCATCTCTCCCCATTCAAGGTGTTTGAGGTTTGCGCTTTGCTTTGGTCTTTGACGCAGAGGTCGTGTGAGTTGCTTGCTTGACACCCGTGTTGATGCTGGATTTTTTGGCAACAACTTTGCTGCCTTTGGCGCTGGCTGTGGTCGGAACCAAAATTGCAATAGATTGACCGGGTTTGAGCGCCACCGGCATTTTCAATTTATTCCATGCAGCAATGCTGGCGGGCGATACATCGTGGCGGTTGGCCAAAGTGGCCAAGGTGTCGCCTTTCAAAACCGTCACCATGATTCGGCGCAGCACCACTTCCGGTGCAAACGAAATTTGAGCATTGTCTGCCAAGTGTTCGGTGACATCATTGTCCAGTGCGCCTTGTCGTGTCACAAGCAATGTGGAACCTTGCTTGACTTGCATTCCGTTGGGAATTGGATTGACACTGCGCAGTTCTGCTTCAGTCATGTTGACCAGTTTGCTGGCTTCTGCAACCTTCATGGTCTGTGGAACAGTCCACGCTGTCCAACTGGCCAAAGGTTTGTTGGCGTGTTCTTCGAGGCGACGGTTGAATCGATCTGCGTTGTCCCAAGGTAGCAAAATTTCGGGCGTACCAGCTGCCAAAATGACAGGTCGATTCATGGACGGGTTGAGTGCCTTGAAATCATCCAAACTGATGCCAGCAAAATTGGCGGCCAATTTCACATCAATGTCGCGCGTGATGCTGACCGATCGGAAATAAGGGTGGTTTTGAATCAGTGGCAAACGTGCATTGAAGTTCTCTGGTTGCGAGATGATGTTTTTAACTGCTTGCAACTTAGGCACGTAATAACGCGTTTCATTGGGCATGTTCAAGTCGGAGTAGGTGAGACCCAAACCCGCCGCTTTATTTTTCGCCAAGGCCCTGCTCACACTGCCTTCACCCCAGTTGTATGCAGCCAAGGCCAGATGCCAATCACCAAACATGCCATACAACTTTTGCAGATAGTCGAGTGCAGCGCGGGTTGACTCAATCACACCTCTGCGCTCATCGCGAAACATGTTTTGTTTGAGGTCGAAGTACTTGCCCGTTGCTGGCATGAATTGCCACATGCCAGCTGCTTTGGCAGATGACACCGCCTCCGGGTTGAATGCGGATTCGATGAAAGGGAGCAAGGCCAATTCAGTGGGCATGTTGCGGCGTTCGAGTTCTTCAACAATGTGAAACAAGTACTTGCGTGAGCGCTCGGTCATGCGCACCATGTAATCGGGTCTGGCGGCATACCACTCTTCTCGGTCCTTGACGAGGTCGTTCTCAAGGTCTGGCATGGCAAATCCTTGGCGAATGCGAACCCAAATGTCGGCAGGCGGTTCTGTTCCCACTTCGATTTTTTGTTTGAAGGAAGTCGACTTCGTGGGGGCAGCAGCCTTGGCCGGCGTTGTCATTGTTTCGGTGGCCGCGCTGCTGTTTTCAGCTGGTTTTTCAAGGTTCGCACAGCCGATCAATGAAAGTGCCAAACAGGCGCAGGCAAGCCAATGGCCATGGTCACGAAGGAAAGAAATGTTCATTTGAATTCGTTTTTCCATAAACGCAAGTTGGCGAAAATGTCGACATCTTGGTTGGATGAGTGAGGCGCAAAAGCCTTGACCGCTTGAATCACGGCACTGTGTCGGCTTCGCAAAAATGGGTTAATTTGTAATTCTTGGGCCAGTTGAGCTGGCAGCGTTGGTAAGTCGTTTGACCGCAACTGCATGCAATGCTGAACATAGCCTTGCAGGTCTAGATTGTCTGGCTCTACGGTCAGCGCGAATTTTAAATTGCTCAAGGTGTACTCGTGCGCACAGCAAACGCGAGTCGCACCAGGCAGAGCGGCCAGGGTGTCCATGGCTTTCAGCATTTGAGTGGGGGTGCCTTCAAAAATTCGACCGCAACCTCCAGAAAACAAAGTGTCACCACAAAAAAGAATGGGTGCTTGTGCCGTGGGTTGTGTCCAGAATGCAATGTGACCTGCGGTGTGACCTGGCACGTCGATTGTCTGGAACAGCAAATCAGCCCAACCGAACACATCGCCTTGCTTTAACGGCTGGTACTCGAATGGCAAAGATTCGGAGGCAGGCCCGTAGACCTTGACGCCCCATTGCTTTTGCAAGTCAGCGACGCCACCGATGTGGTCGCCGTGGTGATGGGTGACTAAAATGCAATCCAACTGATGCTTGTTCTCGGTCAGCCAACGTGTCACAGGTTCAGAATCTCCTGGGTCAACCACCAAGGTGCGACCTTGGTGTTGCAGCAACCAAATGTAGTTATCAGAGAATGCGGGCAACGGAATAAGGTTCATGACTCATCCTATTATAGAAAGCAGCTCGATGACGCACGCATGGCGTCATTGGTTAAGCTCGCCAGCAGGCGCCTATCTGCTGGAATGGGAGCAAGACCAAGTCGATGCGCTGGTTGCCGACATCTTTGGCTATCATGCCGTGCAATTGGGCATGCCCGAATTAGACGGATTGCGCACCAATCGCATGCCTCACCAGTGGCTTGCATCCTCCGACCCCGATTCTGCCTTGGCGCACAAATCCTTGGATTTTGCGGCGCACAGTGAGGCCTTGCCTTTTCAAGCTGACAGCCTCGATTTGTTGGTCATGCCTCACAGCCTTGAATTGAGCTTGGATGCGCACGCCAGTTTGCGTGAAGCACACCGGGTCTTGGTGCCAGAAGGCCATTTGGTGATCACTGGCCTGAATCCAACCAGCCTTTGGGGCTGGCGACACAAGCGGTCGCAGTGGTATCAAAAATGGGGCTATTCGGGCCTAAGCGCTCCCCCGTGTGACGAATTGATCGCTTACTGGCGCCTTCGAGATTGGTTGCGATTGCTGGGTTTTGAAGTCAAGGTCAGTCGATTTGGTTGTTGGCGTCCAGCAATGGACAAAGCCAAATGGCTACATCGTTGGTCTTGGATGGACCGATTGGGCGCTCAGTGGTGGCCTATTTTGGGTGGCGCCTATGTGGTGGTCGCTGTTAAAAAAGTTCATGGTGCACGCATATTGGGCGCACGTTGGAAAAACCGCCGTCCCCAAACAAAGGCGGCAGTCAGCATTGCACAAAGACAGGCCAGCGCTGCTGGTGAGCACAGCCTACAAAGAAAGAATGAATGTGAATCACGTTGAAATACATACCGATGGCGCTTGCAAGGGCAATCCTGGGCCAGGCGGTTGGGGGGCTTTGATGCGCTCTGGCGAGAATGTTCGAGAGATTTTTGGTGGCGAATTGGACACGACCAACAACCGAATGGAGTTGACCGCTGTCATTGAGGCTTTTTTGGCCTTGAAGCGGCCCTGCAAGGTCACCTTGTATTTGGACAGTGAATATGTGCGCAAGGGCATCACGGAGTGGATTCATGGCTGGAAAGCCAAAGGCTGGCGTACAGCAGCCAAGCAACCAGTCAAAAATGCAGATTTATGGCAAAAGTTGGACGCTTTGGTGGCCAATTCAGGCCATCAAATTGACTGGCGATGGGTCAAGGGGCATGCAGGAGATCCAGGCAATGAGCGGGCAGATGCATTGGCCAATCTTGGGGTTGAGCAGGCCTTAAGGCGGTAGAGACCCCACCCGACGCCTTTCGGCATCGATGGCTTTTGTAAAGCCACTGTAAAGCATGAGTTTTCTGCAGACGTACCTGAGGTTTTTGCCGATGCGAGACGCTACTAACTACTGTTACATTTCAAAACTGTATTAGGTCCCGTTCGGAAACATCAATGTCTCTTAAAAAACCATATCTCGCGTTTGCTTTGGTTGGTCTGGCCGCAGCCTCAGGTGCCGCTTGGTGGCTGCAAAATAAACCTGCCGCATCAACCACAGAGCTTGCTGCGACAGGCCCTAATTCTGGCGGAACGCCTGCAGCTGCTGCTCCTGGTGCATCGGGCATTAATAACGGGGGGCCCGCTAAGCCCACGGCTGTTGAGGTCGCCAAAGTTGAAAAGACCAAGTTGGTCGATGAAACTCAATCTGTGGGCAGTCTCCGGTCTAATCAAGGTGTGGTGCTTCGGCCTGAAGTGGGTGGCCGTGTCAGCCAGGTTTTGTTTAAAGATGGTCAACGGGTGAAAAAAGGCCAGCTGTTGGTCCAATTCGATGACCAATTGCCTTCTGCACAGGTGATGCAGGCCAAAGCGGAGCTGTCAATTGCTCAGGCCAATCACACTCGAAACCAAGAGCTGGTATCTCAAAACTTCATCAGCAAACGCTCTTTGGATGAGAGCGAAGCGGCCTTGCAAGTTGCACAAGCCAAGTTGGCTTTGGCACAAGCCACATTGCAGCGCTTGAAAATTGTCGCGCCGTTCGATGGCGTTGCCGGCTTGCGCCAAATCAATGTGGGAGACTACTTGAAAGACGGTGCAGACATGGTGAACGTTGAAGACATCGACGCTGTGTTGCTCGACTTCCGTTTGGCTGAACGATTCCAAGCCAAGGTCAAACCAGGTCAGAAAGCGCAAGTGAGCTTTGATGCGTTGCCTGGTCGTAAATTCACAGCCATCATTCAAGCCATTGATCCTCTGATCGATGCCAATGGCCGGTCTGTTGGTATTCGCGGTTGTATTGACAATCGCCAAATGCAACTTCGCCCCGGGATGTTTGCGCGTGTAAACGCAGTCTTTGGTGAACGTGCAGAAGCTATGGTCATCCCTGAAGAGGCCATCGTGCCCCAAGGAGGGCGCTCTACGGTGGTCCGTGTGGTGCCAGGCGCCAACAAGGATGAGCTTATCTCTGAGCGCGTTACGGTCAAAATTGGACTGCGCCAGCCTGGCAAGGTCGAGATCCTTGAGGGCCTGACCTTGGATGACTCCGTGGTGGTGGCAGGACAACAACGTTTGCAAAAAGACGGCACAGTGGTTCGAATTGTGGATCCTTCAAAAGGGCAGGCTGGTGCTGCTAATTCAGCACCTGGTGCTGCGCAAGCAAACCCAGCTGGTGGCAAACCTGCGGAGTCAGGCGCCTCCAAGGATGCCGATACAGGCAAAGGCAAGGGCAAAATGCCACCCGTCACCGGTGAGAATCCATGCTTACGAGGTCTGAATGCAACTCGCTGAAACCTCCATTCGCAGACCGGTCTTCGCGACCGTCTTGTCCCTGCTGATTTTGTTGATCGGTGCGGTCAGTTTCAACCGACTTTCTCTCCGCGAATATCCCAAGATCGATGAGCCAACGGTGACGGTCAGTGTGAAGTACCCAGGTGCTTCAGCTGAGGTGATCGAGTCGCAAGTCACAAAACCACTTGAGGACTCGATTGCAGGTATCGATGCGGTCGATGTGATTACCTCCATCAGCCGTGCAGATCAATCTCAAATTACAGTTCGGTTTCGGTTAGAAAAAGATGCTGACACTGCGGCGGCTGAAGTACGTGACCGTACATCACGTATTCGTGGTCGCTTGCCTCAAGCCATTGAAGAGCCTGTCATTGCCAAGGTAGAGGCAGATGCTTTCCCAGTCATTTGGTTGGCATTTTCCAGCGACACCATGTCACCGCTACAGATCAATGACTTGATCAATCGCGTGGTGAAACCACGTTTGCAAACGGTTACCGGTGTGGCCGATGTTCGCATTTACGGTGAACGCAAGTACGCCATGCGCGTTTGGCTGGATGCAGGACGCATGGCGGCCTATCGCTTAACTTCACAAGATGTGGAAGATGCCATTCGTCGAAGCAATTTGGAATTGCCGGCTGGTCGCATCGAATCGCAGCAACGTGAATTCAGTGTGACGTCACAAACAGATTTGATCAAAGCGGGGCAGTTTGGTGACATCACCATTCGGAACGTGAATGGCTTTCCCATCAAAATTCGAGATGTTGCCAGGGTGGAAGAGGGCGCAGCAGATGATCGAAGCCGAGTCCGTTTGAATGGCAAAGCATCCATTTCAGCGGGTGTGATTCGCCAGGCGACAGCCAATCCTTTGGAGTTGTCCAAAGGTGTTCGCGACATGATGCCGCGCTTGCAGCAAGATCTGCCAGGTGATGTGACCATCGATGTGGCCAACGACAATTCAGTCTTCATTGACAAGTCCATCAAGAGCGTTTTCCAAACCATTTTGGAAGCGGTCATTTTGGTGGCTTTGGTGATCTTCGTTTTCCTTCGTACGCTGCGTGCGTCCATCATTCCGATCATTACCATCCCCGTGAGTTTGATCGGCACCTTTGCCATGATGGCTTTGGCGGGGTTCACGATCAACACACTCACGTTGCTTGCTTTGGTGCTGGCCATTGGTCTGGTGGTGGACGATGCCATTGTGATGCTGGAGAATATTTTTCGACACATTGAGGAAGGTTTAGATCCATTTTCTGCGGCCATCAAAGGTGCCAAAGAAATTGGCTTTGCCATCGTTGCCATGTCACTGACACTGGCTGCTGTGTTTGCCCCTCTTGCTTTCACACCGGGTCGAACTGGCAAATTGTTCAGTGAGTTTGCATTGGCTTTGGCTGGCGCCGTGTTGGTCTCGGGTTTTGTGGCGCTTACCTTGTCGCCCATGATGAGTTCTTTGCTATTGCGCCACAATCCCAACCCCAATCGCTTTGACGTGTTCATGGAGAAAATCCTGACCAGTCTGTCTAATGGTTACGAAAACTTGCTTCGTACCGTTCTGAAAAAAGCGCGATGGCTTGTGGTGTCCGTCATGGCCGCTTGTGGCGTGGGCATCGTGTTGGTCTATCCAACCATGAAACAAGAGCTATCGCCCTTGGAAGATCGTGGCACCATTTTGGCAACGGTGACAGCGCCCGATGGTTCCACATTGGACTACACAGACAAATACGCCAAATCGCTCGAAAAAATCGGCAGTGCGTATCCAGAGTTTGACCGAATTTTTGCCAACTTGGGCAATCCCACGGTAGCCCAAGGCAGTGTCATTTATCGCGCAGTCGATTGGGATCAACGCAAGCGAACCACTTTGGAGATCGCCCGTGAATTACAAGGAAAATTCAATGGCATTGCGGGCATCAATGCATTTCCCATCACGCCACCATCGCTGGGCCAAGGCTTCCGCGAGCGTCCTGTGAACTTCGTGATCCAAACCTCTGACAGTTATCAAAATCTGAATGCAGTGACACGCCAGATGCTGGATGCCATTGCCAAAAATCCGGGCTTCATCGCGCCTGATGTGGACTTGCGTCTGAACAAGCCAGAGCTTCGCATTGATGTAGACCGCGTGAAGGCCACAGAACTGGGTGTCAGTGTGGATGTCGTGGCGCGGGCCGTGGAAACGATGTTGGGCGGTCGTGCTGTGACACGTTACAAACGTGATGCAGAACAATACGATGTGATTGTTCAAACCCAAGCCACAGGCCGAAACTCGCCAGATGACATTGACAACATCTACGTCAGGGGGCGAAATGACACCGTGATTCCTTTGTCAGCATTGGTCAAAGTTCGCGAAAGCGTTTCACCGCGCGAGTTGAATCACTTCGGCCAACGACGTTCAGTCTCCATCACCTCCAACTTGGCGCCTGATTACGCGTTGGGCGATGCCTTGAAGTTTTTAGATACCACCGCAGCTGGCATCTTGAAGACTGGTTACACCACCGAGTTGAATGGCACCTCGCGTGAGTTCCGCAATTCGCAAGGCGCGCTGGTCATTGTGTTTGTGCTGGCCCTGTTTTTTATTTTCTTGGTCTTGGCCGCACAGTTTGAAAGCTTCATCGATCCCTTTGTGATCATGTTGTCTGTTCCGCTTTCCATGTTTGGTGCCTTGATAACCTTGAAGTTAACCGGTGGTACGCTCAATGTGTACTCACAAATCGGTTTGATTACTTTGGTAGGCCTGATTACCAAGCACGGTATTTTGATCGTGGAATTTACCAACCAATTGCGCGAGCAGGGCGTTGAAACATTCGACGCCATCGTGAAAGCCTCGGGCCAACGCTTGCGTCCCATTTTGATGACAACCGGCGCCATGGTTTTAGGTGCATTGCCTTTGGCCCTTGCCAAAGGTGCTGGTGCAGAAAGCCGCATTCAAATCGGTTGGGTGATTGTGGGCGGTATGACCTTCGGGACACTGCTCACAGTTTTTGTTGTGCCAACCATGTACAGCTTGTTTGCACGCAAATCTGTGCCTGGCCCTAATAAAAAAGAAGTGATTGACGCGCCAGCTGAGGCAGGTCACGCACACTCTTAAATACTAGAGCATCAAGACATCCACCCAGTCACCCACTTGTGCGGTTGACTGGGAATGTGACAGCACAATCAAGCAGTTGGCCTGAACCATGGAGCTCAAAACACCAGAGCCTTGGTTGCCTGTGGTCTTGACTTGCAGATCGCCTTTTTCATTGCGAGTTGCAATGCCACGCTGATACTCTGTTCGACCTGGTTTTTTGCGCAAGACCTCTTGTGATTTGGCTCGGGCCATGGGCCTTGGCGAATCTGTTGCCCCCATCATTTGCAACAGTGTCGGCTTCACAAATGCTAAGAAGGTGACCATGACGGCCACTGGATTGCCAGGCAAACCAAATAACACGCAAGAGCGGTCATCCTGTGTTAATCGGCCAACCGCCATGGGACGGCCCGGCCGCATGGCGATTTTCCAAAACGCCACATCGCCCAATTTTTTCATCATGGCTTTGGTGAAGTCGGCTTCACCCACGCTGACGCCCCCACTGGTGATGACGGCATCGGCCACCTGCGCTGCCTTGGTGAAAGCGGCCTCTAAGAGGACAGGGTCATCACGTACGACACCCATGTCAATCATCTCGCAGCCCAGATCTTGCAGCATGCCAAAAACGGTATAGCGATTGCTGTCGTACACAGCACCTTCTCGCGGTGCTTCACCCAAGCTGAGAATTTCATCCCCCGTGGAAAAGTAAGCGACCTTCAAGCGCCGGACAACCTGGACTTTAGGCAGGCCTAAGCTGGCCAGCAGGCCAACTGCCGCGGGTGTGACCCAAGCCCCTTTTTTCAGTGCGGGACTGTCCATTTTCAAATCTTCGCCGCATAGGCGTCGGTTGTCTCCAGCACGGAGCAGTCCTGCAGGAATTTCAATTCTGTCTGCCGTCACGCGGCAAAGTTCGTGAGGCACCACGGTGTCCAGGCCGTTTGGCATGATGGCACCCGTCATGATTTTGACACACTCATCGGTCATGACGCTGCCTTGCCAGGCTTTGCCGGCCAGCGCGGTACCCACCACTTTCAGATTCAACGGCTGCTGAGACTGCAGCTGTAGACCATTGAATGCATAGCCGTCCATGGCCGAATTGTCGTGAGGGGGGACGTTGATGGGACTGATCACATCAACGCCAATGACACGGTTCAATGCTTCAAAAATCGGTACATCTTCCAACGCCGTCATCGGCGTGACCATTTGACTGAGAAAACTCAAAACATCATTGGCGGGCAAAGATTGAGGGTCATACCCTTGCAGGTTGGCAGCAATCTCTGCCAGTGACTGGGTGTGTGTCATGTGGTCTTTTCGAGGCGATGCAGTTCTTCCAGCGTATTGGCATTGAAGAATGCACGAGGGTCAATGTCGGGGGTGTCAAAAGGCACCACAACGCAGGCATGTTGAGCTGTCCACGCATCGATTTTTCTGCCACCTGCTTGCATGAACTTCACCAGACTTTCAAGCAAGCGCACGCGCATCAGGCAGAAAACGGGTTGAGGCCTCACGCTGCCATCTTCCTCGCGAGCTGCAGCCACTGCAATGTCGGCATTTTGTTGTTGCAATGCGTCGTGCAATCTTTGCGTTAGGTCCAAAGGAAACAAGGGGCTGTCGCAAGGTACGGTGAGTAGCAATTCGGTCTCACAACGCTCTAATCCAGTGAGAAAGCCTGCCAACGGGCCAGCAAAGCCATCGGTGCTGTCTGGCCATACTTGAACCCCCAATGATTCGTAGGCGGACAAGTTTCGATTGGCCACAATCATGACTTCGGACAGTGGCGTGCCTTCTTGCATTTGCAGTCGCATCAGTGCGTGAAGGGTCAGCGGTGTCCCATTGAAATTTTGAAGTCCTTTGTCAATGCCGCCCATGCGTGCGCCTCTGCCGCCTGCCAAAATTAAACCGGTAATGCTGTGTTCGTTCATGGATGGGTTTTTCAGAAGGGAAAGACTTTAGCCGCCGATGTAACTCATCTCGACTTTGCGGCGCTTGAGGGCCGCACTATCGGAGGGCACAGAAGGATCATTCATTTCTTGGCGCCGTAATTCAGAGTACCGGTCCGTGCGTTGCGACCAAATGGCCGCAATGGCTTGCGTCAGTGATTCTGGATGCGGGTTGTCTCTGACCAGGGGTTTGAGGTCGTAGCCCTGACTTGCAAACAGACATAAGTAGAGTTGACCTTCGGTGGTCAAACGGGCGCGGTTGCAATCGCTGCAAAATGCTTTCGTCACGCTGCTGATGAAGCCAATTTCACCCAAACTCGGATCGTGTTCACCTTGTGCATTCAAGTGGCCCCAGCGCTCGGCCGTTTCACCTTTTTGTGTTGCTGTCAAAGGCGTCAGCGCAAGCTCAGTCTGCAACAGTTGCAAAACTTCTGCGCTGGGCATGACTTCATGCATGCGCCAGCCATTGGTGGCGCCAACATCCATGTATTCAATGAAACGCAGGGCAATGCCTGTGCCTTTGAAGTAACGGGCCATCGGCAATATTTCTTGCTCATTGGTGCCGCGCTTGACCACCATGTTCACTTTGATAGGGCCTAGACCAGCGGCTTGCGCTGCGGCAATGCCCTCTAAGACGTCACTGACCGGAAAGTCCACATCGTTCATGCTTTTGAACACGGCGTCGTCCAAGCCATCCAAGCTGACAGTGACGCGTTGCAAACCCGCATCTTTCAGGCTTTGTGCTTTGCGCGCCAGTAGAGAGCCATTGGTGGTGAGTGTGATGTCCAGGGCGTGGCCAGATGCGGTTCTTAAGGCGGCAAGTTGCGCAATGAGCACTTCTAGATTTTTGCGCAGCAGAGGCTCGCCACCGGTCAGTCTGATTTTCTCAACACCCAACGCAATAAAACTTTGCGCTGCGCGTGTGATCTCTTCAAAACTCAACAGCGCGCTCTGGGGGAGGTAGGTGTACTCGTTATTGAAAATTTCTTTTGGCATGCAGTAGCTGCAGCGGAAATTACAACGGTCCGTGACGCTGATGCGCAGATCGCGCAAGGGCCTGTTCAGTCGGTCCAATGCATGGCCAGACGTGTCGCTGCCGATGTTTGGAAACTGAGGAATCGGTAATTGCCCCAGCGGCTGGCTGATGATTGGAATGACGCGTTCAGACACAGCGTGCGCCGTCGACTTCGATGCACACACCACTGATGAACGAACCTTCATCGCTGGCCAGGTACAAGGCGGCGTTGGCCACATCCAATGACGTTGAGAAGCGGCCCAATGGAATGGTGGCCATGAATTTGGCACGCTTGGCTTCGTCGACCGGACCCCCTGCAAATTCAGCGGACAAGCCTGTGTCGGGATTGAACACCGGGTTGATGCAATTGACGCGAATGTTGTCGGGGCCTAATTCGGCCGCCAAAGATTTGCTGGTGGTGATCACGGCACCTTTCGAGCCGTTGTACCAAGTCAGACCTGGGCGAGGGCGAATGCCTGCGGTCGAGGCGATGTTGATGAACGAGCCCCCCCCATTTTTGCGAAACTCTGGCACTGCGTGAACGGTGGCCAAGTAAATGCTTTTCATATTGACGGCAAAACACCTGTCAAATTCGTCTTCGCTGACTTCCAGGGCTGGCCGGTTGCGGTGTGTCCAACCTGCGTTGTTGATCATCACGTCCAGGTGGCCCCAAAGTTTGACAGCTTCTTGCACCAAGGCTTTGACATCCTTTGAACTGGTGACATCGGCAGCAAAGAAGGCTGCCGTGCCGCCGTCCGCCTGAATGTCTTTGACCACTTTTTCACCTGCCGCGGTGTTGATGTCATTGACCAAGACTTTGGCACCATGGGCTGCGAAGTGTTTGGCAATGCCTTCGCCAATGCCGCCACCCGAGCCTGTGACGATGACGACTTTTTGATTAATGTTCATGGTAAATCCTGTTGTTCAAATGAGAGGGTTAGCCGTGGTGAATGGCCACCGTTTTCAAGGTGGTGAAACCATACAGTGCTTCGAAACCTTTTTCACGGCCGTGGCCCGAGGACTTCACGCCGCCAAAGGGCAATTCCACACCGCCACCAGCGCCGTAGTTGTTGATGAAGACTTGACCACTGCGCAGTCGCTTGGCCATTCTGAACTGACGCCCGCCATCACGCGTCCAAACCCCCGCAACCAATCCGAAGGACGTGGCATTGGCCATCTCAACAGCTTGATCCTCGCCTTCGAAACACATGGCGGACAACACCGGACCAAAAACTTCTTCTTGGGCCACGCGGTGATGGACAGGCACATCACGCAACAACACGGGTGCTTGGTAAAAACCAGACTCGGGGGCATCCGGTACGACCGTGCCTTGCGCCACGATGGGGATGCCAGCGGCTTTGGCGTCTTCTAAAAAGCCGTTGACCCTTTGTTTTTGAGAGGCACGGATGAGTGGCCCCAAGTTCAAGTCAGCTGCGGCAGGGCCCACCCGCAACTTGGAGAAGGCCTCACCCAGCCGCACCAGCAAGGGCTCATAAATGCTTTTCTCGATTAGCACACGAGAACCCGCACTGCAAGTTTGGCCAGAGTTTTGAACGATGGCATTGATGATGACGGGCACGGCCGCATCCAAGTCGGCATCTGCAAAAATGATTTGCGGACTTTTGCCGCCCAGCTCCAACGTCACGGGGCAATGCCTTGCTGCTGCAGCTTGTTGGATGAGGGTGCCCACATTCGGGCTGCCTGTGAAACTGATGTGGTCAATACCGGGGTGCTTGGCCAAGGCGTCGCCCACTTCGTGTCCCAAGCCCGTCACGATGTTGATGGCGCCCGGTGGGAAACCCACTTCAGCGGCCAATTGCGCAACACGAATCAGGCTTAAACACGCATCTTCTGCAGGCTTGACCACGCAGACATTGCCCGCTGCCAATGCGCCGCCAACACACCGACCAAAAATTTGCATGGGGTAATTCCATGGCACCACATGGCCAGTGACGCCGTGCGGCTCGCGCCATGTCAAAACGCTGTAGCCGTTTTGGTAGGGAAGGGTCTCGCCATGAAACTTGTCGCAAGCACCGGCATAGAACTCAAAGTAGCGGGCCAGTGCGCGTGCATCGGCCATGGCTTGTTGTGTGGGTTTGCCGCAATCACGCTGCTCCAGTCGCATCAACTCATCTGCGTGCTCTGTCACTTTGCGAGACAAGGCCATCAGCAAACGGCCACGTTCTGCTGCATTCAATTTGGACCAAGGTCCTTCAAAGCATTCGCGCGAAGACTGCACGGCCCTGTCAATGTCTTGGGCGTTGCTGCGCTGAATGTGGTCAAAGGTTTGACCATCTGACGGGTCAATCACTGGCAATGTTTGCCCACTTTGACTGGCCACCGATTGGTTGTGAATGAAATTGAGTTGCATGCCGCTATTTTGCGCGTAAAAAAGCCCGCGATGAAGGCCATGCGCGGGCTTTGTGTCACTTGCGTGGCGGACCTCAAACAGTCCGCCAGCAAGAACAGCAGATCAACTGTGGAACTTCATCACCAAAGGCACAATGAGCAGCGCCACAATGTTGATGATTTTGATCAATGGATTGATGGCAGGGCCCGCAGTGTCTTTGTAGGGGTCGCCCACCGTATCGCCGGTCACAGCAGCCTTGTGGGCTTCGGAACCCTTACCGCCGTGATGACCGTCTTCAATGTACTTCTTGGCATTGTCCCAAGCACCGCCGCCAGTGCACATGGAAATGGCCACAAACAAACCGGTCACGATGGTGCCCATCAGCAAGCCGCCCAGGGCCTTGGGGCCTAAGAGCAAACCGACCACGATGGGTGCAACCACTGGCAACAAGCTAGGGATCACCATTTCTTTGATGGCTGCGGTGGTCAGCATGTCAACAGCGCGGCCATACTCTGGTTTGGCTGTGCCTTCCATGATGCCCTTGATTTCGCTGAACTGGCGACGAACTTCCACCACCACAGCGCCTGCGGCTCGGCCGACAGCCTCCATGGCCATGGCGC
>CALEYZ010000088.1 GCA_937928195.1 uncultured Limnohabitans sp. | reverse complement strand
CCCTGAACCAACAATCAATGGCAACTGCGATAGTTGGGACTTCATTGTAGGCAAAAAGCCAGACACGTACAGCCTCAAAAATGCACTTTGCAGGTCGTTGCAAGCTCGCAACAGAAAACTTATCAACAAGTTATTCACAATTTACGGCTGTGCAAAATGAATAACTTGTGGGTGTTCTGTGGATCACCGGTGGACTGACATGGGACATCCCACATCGTGAACACACTCCTGCTTTTTTCGCCATGAATCTTGGTTCAAGTGCTTAGATTTTAACCATTTTTGAGAAACGCAGGATCAAAAAGTTAGTGAACGCAAACATAAAAAATATTTTTTAATTCAGGAAAACCCTGTGACCTTGAAGGGACTCTTGACATTCTCAAGATCAACGAATCGGCCGAATCAGTGCAAAGCGAGTGAGCTCTCCGCGCCTGAACAGGACGCTGACAGATGCACTCTTATTGGTTTTGGCAACGGCCGCTTCAAATTCTTTCAGTTGCGTCACCTCGTGATTACCCACAGCCAAAATCACATCCCCTTCTCGTAGTCCAGCTTTAGCAGCCTGCTCTTGCGCGCTCTCAACTCGAACGCCGCCCTTGATTTTCAAATCGGCCTTCTGCACATCGTTCAAATCCGTCACAACCAAGCCTAGGCCTTGCACCGATGCCGTTGACTTTGGTTTTTCTTCGGCATCAAGTCCCCGCTTGGCAATTTTCTCTGGCTCAAGTTCAGCAATAACGATGCTCACATCTTTTGTCACGCCTCGACGGAACACTGTCAAACTGCTTTGAGTACCTGGCTTGGTATTCCCCACCAATCGGGGCAGGTCAGCCGATTTCTCGATGAGCTTGCCATCGATTTTGACAATCACATCACCAGCCTCCAAACCAGCCTTGTCGGCGGGCGCACCAGGTTCAATTCGATTAATCAACGCACCTTGTGCCTTGCCTAAACCGATAGACTCGGCCAACTCTTTGGTGACCGGCTCAATTTGCACGCCAATGCGGCCTCGCGTGACCCGGCCATTTGAGCGCAACTGTTCACTCACCCGCATCGCTTCGTCCATTGGGATGGCAAACGAGATGCCCATGAAACCACCCGAACGCGAATAGATTTGGCTGTTAATGCCCACCACTTCTCCCCGCATATTGATCAATGGCCCACCCGAGTTACCTGGATTGATGGCCACATCGGTTTGAATAAAAGGCAAATAGTCACCCGTGTCACGCTGCTTGGCGCTCACAATCCCAGCCGTCACAGAATTGTCCAATCCAAAAGGAGAGCCAATGGCCATGACCCACTCTCCCACTTTAAGGCGCGACACATCCCCGACTTTCACAGCGGGCAAACCTGTTGCTTGGATTTTGACGACGGCCACGTCAGTTCGCTTGTCAGAACCAATCAGCTTGGCTTTGAATTCTCGTTTGTCTGTCAAAGTCACCAACACCTCATCAGCGCCCTCCACCACATGGGCGTTGGTCAAAATGTAACCATCGGATGTCAAGACAAATCCAGAGCCAACGCCACGCGGCTGAGACTCTTCTGGTACGGGCGTACGTCCCTGTCTGGGCACCTGCTTGGGTGCATTGGGTGAGTTAGGGGTATTGGGAATTGGAATACCGAAGAAGCGACGGAGCAAATCCTGCGTCTCATCGTCCATGCCGCCGCCATTCATACTTTGGGCACGCACTTTCTCTAAAGTACGAATATTGACCACCGAGGGTCCAACTTGTTCCACCAACTCCGTAAAGTCTGGCAAGCCCTTCACGATGGCTTGCTGTGCAGTGGCGCTCAATGGAACTTGCGTGCCAAAGGCACAAGCCCACATCAAAATATACGACGCCCAAAGACGAGGTGCTTTTGCATTTGATGATTTCATAGAAAACTTCAACTCCAAATTTTTCAATGAACGATATCTGATTCGGAACGGGAATATACAGCGCAACGAAAACCATGCCAACGATCAGGAAATGAATTTTGAGCCACCCAAAACCATTGGCGAAAACCAGCTCTGTTGAACACAGAGACTATCAAATATTTCTGCAAATCCAAATGAACCGTCATTGCACAATCCGCCATCGAGGGTGTTCGTGATTCTGCAGTCAACAGCGACAACACCTGCCACTCATTGCCACTCCAAGATAGCCAACATTTCGGTTGACCTTGCCATAAGGCACTGATAGCCCCAACACTGGCAACACCCCAAGCGGATAGAAGCAACATGTAGCGCCAGCCTTCAAAGTCACCCCATAAAATGGCCAATGTGAATGCAGCAAACGTCGTGACCGACAAGCCGATGACAAACCAGACGCCCATGAAAAAACGCCCCACCGGGAAATCGACCGATGGGGCGTTTGGATTCAAAAGAATTAGATCCGGCGGAAAACCAAACTACCGTTGGTGCCACCGAAACCGAAGTTGTTTTTCAGTGCGTAGTCAATTTTGACGTCGCGAGCGGTGTTGGCACAGTAGTCCAGATCGCATTCGGGATCTTGGTTGTCCAAGTTGATGGTGGGGGGCACTTTTTGATGGTGCAAGGCGAGCACAGTGAAAATACTCTCAATGCCACCCGCGCCACCCAGCAGGTGACCTGTCATGGATTTTGTGGAGCTGACCAGGGTTTTCTTGGCATGATCGCCCAAGGCCGCCTTGATGGCATTGGTTTCGTTGACGTCGCCCAAAGGCGTCGAAGTGCCGTGCGCATTCAAGTAATTCACTTGATCAGCATTGATGCCGGCATTGCGCATGGCTGAGACCATGGCGCGACGGGGGCCATCCATGCTGGGTGCTGTCATGTGACCCGCATCTGCGCTCATGCCATAGCCACACACTTCTGCGTAAATCTTGGCACCACGTGCTTTGGCATGTTCGTACTCTTCAACGACCATGACACCAGCGCCTTCACCCAAGACAAAACCATCTCGGTCTTTGTCCCATGGACGAGAAGCGGCTGCAGGGTCATCATTGCGTGTCGACAAAGCGCGCATCGCGGCAAAGCCACCCAAGCCCAGCGGTGAAATGGTGGCTTCTGAACCACCCGCAACCACCACATCGGCATCACCATACTCAATCATGCGACTGGCTTCGCCAATGCAATGCAGACCTGTGGTGCACGCGGTGACAACGGCCAAATTGGGACCTTTGAAACCGAAACGCATAGAGACATGGCCAGCGATCATGTTGATGATGGACGCTGGCACAAAGAAAGGAGAAATTCGGCGTGGACCGCGAGCGGTGTATTCGACATGGGTTTGCTCAATCATGGGCAAGCCACCAATGCCAGAACCAATCACGCAGGCAATGCGTGTGGCCAACTCATCGTCCAGAGCCTCGCCTGTAGGCAAGCCCGCATCTTCTACAGCTTGGACAGCCGCAGCGATGCCAAAATGAATGAACGAGTCCATCGTGCGCGCTTCTTTGGCGCTGATGTACTGTTCCAAATTAAAACCCTTCACTTCTCCTGCGATTCGGCAAGAGAAAGCGGAGGTGTCAAATTTGGAAATCAGACCAATACCAGATTGGCCTGCCAAGAGATTGGCCCATGCGTCCGCCACCGTATTTCCAACGGGGCTGATACATCCCAGGCCCGTGACAACGACGCGGCGACGGGTCATCTCAGATCAAGCCTTTTTGCTTTGGGCGTAGTCAATCGCCGCTTTAACAGTGGTGATCTTCTCAGCGTCTTCGTCTGGGATTTCAATACCAAACTCATCTTCTAAGGCCATCACCAGTTCAACTGTGTCCAATGAATCTGCACCCAAGTCAGCAACGAATGCTTTCTCTGGTGTGACTTGTGACTCTTCAACGCCGAGTTGTTCAGCAATGATTTTTTTGACACGTGCTTCGATATCGCTCATGGGGTCCCTCTGAGGGTTGTGAAAAATGAAGATTTTACCTGTCCGGAAGGGGTTTCCGAAAATCAGGCCATGAACATGCCACCATTGACATGCAATTCTTGCCCGGTGACATAGCCTGCGTGCGTTCCAGCCAGGTAGGCCACCGCATGTGCAATGTCTTCGGGTTTACCCAAGTGGCCCAGAGGAATCTGGCCCAACAAGGCTTTTTGTTGTTCTTCGGGCAGGCTGGCGGTCATGTCGGTTTCAATGAAACCGGGGGCCACACAGTTGACCGTGATGCCACGGCTGCCCAATTCGCGAGCCAGGGCGCGGGTCATGCCCGCTACACCAGCCTTGGCTGCAGCGTAGTTGGCCTGGCCAGGGTTGCCCGATGCGCCCACCACACTGGTAATGCTGATGATGCGGCCATAGCGCTGCTTCATCATGGGGCGGATCACGGCGCGGCTCATGCGGAACACGGCCTTGAGGTTGGTGTCCAGCACCGCATCCCAGTCGTCGTCCTTCATGCGCATGGCCAGGGTGTCGCGGGTGATGCCCGCGTTGTTCACCAGCACCTGCAGGCCGCCGTGCTCCTTGACGATGGCGTCGATCAGGGCTTCGCCCGCAGCGGCGTCGTTCACATTCAGATTGGCACCACGGCTGCCGGGAAAGGCCGACAGGGCCTGGCTGATCTTGGCCGCACCGTCGTCGCTGGTGGCGGTGCCAATAACCAAAAAACCTTGCTGGGCCAGATGCAGGGCAATCGATGCACCGATGCCGCGTGATGCGCCGGTCACCAAGGCCACTTGTTGTTGTGCTTCGCTCATGCGAGGAGTCCTTTCACTTCAGCCAGGGTAGCGGGGTCGTACAGCGCCACGCCGTTCAATTCAGCGTCAATGCGCTTGGTCATGCCCGCCAGCACCTTGCCGGGGCCGCACTCGACCAGGGTGGTCACGCCACGGGCCTTGATGGCCTGCACGCACTCGACCCAGCGCACCGGGCCAAAAGCCTGGCGGTACAGGGCGTCGCGGATGCGGTCGGCATCGGTTTCCACCGCCACATCGATGTTGTTGAGCACCGGGATCTGCGGCGCACCCAGGGTCAGGGTCGCCAGTTTGTCGCGCAGCTTTTCAGCGGCAGGCTTCATCAGGCTCGAATGGAACGGTGCCGACACAGGCAAGAGCAGCGCACGCTTGGCACCCAGGGCCTTGAGCACTTCGCAGGCCTTGTCCACAGCGGCCTTGCTGCCAGCGATCACGGTTTGGGCGGCGTCGTTGAAGTTCACGGCCTCCACCACTTCACCAC
>CALEYZ010000087.1 GCA_937928195.1 uncultured Limnohabitans sp. | reverse complement strand
AACCATCGACACGCGGATTTTCAATCCGCTGCTCTACCAACTGAGCTACCGGGCCTCACAGAAGCGGGATTATAGCATCAGAAAAAGGGGCTTTTTAGGGGAAATTAGGGGTCATCGAAAGAAGTCCTGAGTGATAAGGTCCCAAGGTGAACATTTCTTCTACCCAACCCGCCTCAGTCGACCTGATCGACTCCTCCTACGCCGCCCGTCGGCTCTTCATCACCTTGCTGCTCATGACCCTGGGGGGCAGCAGCATGTATGTGGTGTCTGTGGTGCTTCCCGAGGTGCAAAAGGAGTTTGGCATTTCGCGAGCCGATGCGTCTTTGCCCTACACCTTGATGATGCTGGGCTTTGGCGCCGGTGGTTTGGCCATGGGCAAGTTGGCTGACAAGTGGGGCGTGCATGTGGCGCTTTGGATTGGCGCGGTGGGGGTGGGCAGTGGTTTTGTACTGGCCGGTTTGTCGCCCAACATTTGGTGGTTTGCGCTGGCGCATGGTTTGTTGATGGGGGTGTTTGGCAGCTCGTCCACCTTTGCCCCTTTGCTGGCCGACACCTCGATGTGGTGGGACAAGCGGCGCGGCATTGCGGTGGCGGTGTGTGCCAGTGGCAACTATGTGGCGGGCAGCATTTGGCCGGCCTTGGCGCAACACGGTGTTGAAGCTTTGGGTTGGCGCGAAACGTATGTGTGGATTGGCGTGGTGTGTGGCTTGGGCATGTTGGTGTTGTCGTTTTTCATGCGACAGCGGCCGCCCATGATGGCCGCATCGGCACCTGGCAGTGTTCAGCAGTTGGCTTCTGAGAGGCCGTTTGGTTTGTCGATCAACGCCGCGCATGCATTGTTGTGCGTGGCAGGCTTGGCCTGTTGTGTTGCCATGGCCATGCCGCAGGTTCACATCGTGGCGTATTGCACCGACCTTGGCTTTGGTGCGGCACGTGGTTCTGAAATGTTGTCGCTGATGTTGGCCTGCGGCATTGTGAGCCGTTTGGTGTCGGGTGCCATTTGTGATCGCATTGGCGGCCTGCGTACGTTGGTGCTGGGCTCGGTGTTGCAGGGTGTGGCTTTGCTGATGTTCTTACCGTTTGATGGCAAAGTGTCGCTGTACATCATCTCGGCCATGTTTGGTTTGTTTCAGGGCGGCATTGTGCCCTCTTACGCCATCATCGTGCGGGAGTATTTTCCGGCGCACAAGGTGGGGGTGTTGGTGGGCGCTGTCATCATGGCCACCATGATTGGCATGGCATTGGGCGGTTGGATGTCTGGCAAAGTGTTTGACTTAACGGGCTCGTATCACGCGGCCTTCATCAACGGTGTGTTGTGGAATGCGTTGAACCTCAGCATTGCTGTGTTTTTGTTGTGGCGTACGCGTGATAAAAAAAAGGCGTAACTCCTTAGAGTTACGCCTTAATGGCACTCTCAAACGAAATCAGTTGGTGTAAATGGCGCGACCGTTGGCGGGCTGCACGGGGCGCGCATTCATCTTGAAGGGGAAGTCGGTCACTTGCTCTTTGGCAATGTTCACTTGTGATTTCAAAATGAAGAACTTCACTTTTTCTGTGCAAGGCGGTGTGGTGAGTGAGCCGTCGTAGTGGAAGAAATCCATTTCGCGTGGCAGCAAGTTGGCGGGATTGAACATCACGCCATCGGGCACCACTTCCGGGCCTTCTGATTTGGGGGCATGGGTCCACAAAGTTTTGATGCCAGGATTTTCGTTGCCTTCGCGCAGCATCACACCCAGCACAGCCAATTCACCTTCTGCGTTTTTGTGCACAAAGTGAACCACCATGGCAGAAGGCTTGCCGTCGATGTGTTCTTCGCTGGGGCGATGGAAGTGAAATTGCAGCAGGTCATAAGGCTTGCCATCAATGCGGATTTTGGAGCCATTGGGCACGTTCACCTGAATGGTGTGGCCGTTGTTCAGGATCTTGAGCTGACCCTGCTTGTAATCAGGCGCCACACTGAAGCGAACTTTTTCAAACGGACCTTTGATGTTCAATGGGGCTTGTGATTTGCCTTTGCCACACGTGGGAAATTCTTTGCCCCAGTTTTCAGGGCCCATGGCGCCTTCGTAATCCCAGTGAACCGCCGCGTGTGCATCGGCCGGTGCGTGTGCATCTTTCTTGCCACCCTTTTTATCGTCTTTGCCAGCAGGTGCACCATGCGCATCTTTGGCATCAGCTTTGCCTGCCGGTGCTGCATGCGCATCGGCTTTGCTTTCTGATTTGGCACCCTCTGCTTCAGGCGCGCACTCGGACATGACTTTGATTTTTTGGCCTGCCGCAGCCAATGCATTTTGCGCAGCACAAATGACTTTTTGCTGGGCTTTCCAGTCGGTCATTTCCAAAGCTTTTTGGAAGGCTTCCACGGTGGCGGGGTCTTTGGTGCCGTTGGTCAGCAAGCGCACGCCCGCCAGGCCCAATTGACGCTCTGGTGAGAGGCCCTTTTTCTCTTTGGCGTAAACGGCTTCAAGGTCTTTGAGCACGGTGCCTGTAGAGAAGGCGGCTTTGACGGCTTCCAATTCTTGCGCTTTGGTCATCAAAGGCGGCAACATGTCTTTGCTGGCCGCCAACTCTTCTTCGGTGGCTTCGACCTTCTTGTCGGCCTCTTCCACTTTTTGCGTCAGTTCTTCAACTTGGGCAGAGACAGCAACGACAGACTTCTTCTGCGTCCAGCCAAAGTAGCCCGCTCCAGCAGTGGAGATGGCTAACAAAATGATGGCAATGATTTTGAACATGTTCTTTTCCAGAATTTAATTTCCGTGCTTAGGCAGATTCGGCACCAAGCTTGAAAACTTGAATTTATCGGTCGGCTTTGAAGCTGATGCCTCGGCCGTCGGTGGTCACGCCGACGATGATGAAGCGCTGTGTTTTACCTGCCACGGGGCTGCTGGTGACAAAGGCCGCGCCGTTCAGGGTTTGATTTTTAAGAGAGCATTGGGTGGCGTTGGGCACCGTGAGGGTGAAGGTGAACAGGTTGGTGCCATCAAAGTTGGGGGCCAATGCGCCTTGTGTCAGCAAGCAGTCTTGTTGAAAAGACAGGGCGGTGGTGATCTCGCCTTGGCCCGAAATGTTCAATGCAAAATTCTCGACAAAGCCCACGCCGTAAGACCAGCGGCCTTGCCATGCACCTTGCACGCTGCCCAGATTGGCGGGGGTGTTGTATTGGTAGCTGCTGGGCGGGCTGGCGGCCACGGTTAAATCTTTGCCTTGCTCCAAGCCGGTGGCCGGGAAACTCAACACAGCGCGCACCACGCCATTGCCCAAGTTGCTGATGGTGCCCGTGCCGGTGCGAACCGCTGCTGAAATATTGGGATACACCATCACGCGGGTGAGGTTGGCGCTGGTGGTGCCAGCGATCAAGCCCGAGCCACTGTAAAGGTCGGGGTCGGTGGCGTTGTAATGCAGCCCATAAAAATTGGTGACGGCGCCAGAACTTTGGGTGGTGCGCAGCAGCATGCCCACCCAGTCTTTGCCGTTCAGGCTGGCCACATAAGCGCCCGGTGCGATGAGTGGAGACGTGTTGGGCGCCACGGGGGTGTCGATGGCTGCGGCATCACTGCCGCCACCACCGCATGCCGTGAGCAGCCCGCAAGAGGCGGCGACGATCAAGAGAAAATGTTTGAACATGGGAAGACTCTTTTCAAGAACGGTGCACTGATCTATAGTTGGGCGCATGACTGTCATTCACACCACCCTTCAAACTTTGAAACACAGTGTGGCGCTTGCTGCCACAGCCCTGGCCTTGCTGGCGCCGCATGCGGCGCACGCAGAGTGGCAAAAGGTCACCACCACCGATTCGGGCATCATCTACGTCGACGATGGCTCCATCAAACGTGCCGGTGCTGTTCGCTCGTTCTGGAGTTTGCTCGATTACAAAACGCCCCAAAAGGCGCAGCGTGGTGCTTTCTACGTGTCCACTCGCACGCACATGGAGATGGACTGTCGCAAAGAGATGGTCCACATTCTGCAGTTCTCCATGCACAGTGGCCCCATGCTCACTGGCGAAATTGTCGACTCGCAAGGCGTGATGCGCGAATGGCAAACCATTCCACCCGACACACCCTTGGTCAATTTGTTCCGCTTCGTTTGCGGTAAATAAATGCTGTATGGCATTCATGGTCGCACCCATGCGGCCTGAAGCCAATGTCTGTAGCGTGGCGAAAAGTTCCACGCAAAATCTTGCACCAACACACCCGTTGGAAAAACGCTGTGCGTTAAATGGTCCAGCCAGGGGCTTTGCGCATTCAATTGCGTGAGCCAAT
>CALEYZ010000086.1 GCA_937928195.1 uncultured Limnohabitans sp. | reverse complement strand
GATTTGATTTGGGACAACACCAACAAAGCCTTGTTGTTCCGCGAAGACATTCTGAACTTGCACCGCTTGAGCAACAAAAGCCTGGCGGCCTTGTTAGACCGTTTGGAAAACAACGAGCTGGACGAATACGCCGACATCGCCACCCTCATTGGCATTGAGTTTGATGAGAACACCGAGTGGGGGCAACTGACCGTGCTTGAGTTGAAGCTGCTGATCAATTTGGCTCTGAAGCAACTGGAAGCAGCACAAGATTTGGTGGGCGCCTTTTTGCAATACAACGACAACACTGTCGAGCGAAAACTGTTTTACCAAGCACTCAACGTGGCCTTGGAGGTGACATTAGACCCAGACCTGGAGATGGCCAACTATGAACACAATTTCCGCCGCATGTTTGGCAACGAGCGCATGGATGCGGTGCTGGGCTCAGTAGACGGCAGTGTGCGGTTTTATGGGCTGACGCCTACCAGCATGAAATTGGAAGGCTTGGACAGGCACCATCGTTTGATTGACAGCTTCAAAAAATTGCATGAAGCACGCAAGCGTGCCGTGGTTTGAATCAAGGGCATTTCATCCAACTAGTTAGCAACCGTTCAAAGGGTTCAGTCAAGCATCGCCATTGACGCTTCATGGTTATTGCAAATGATAATGATTTGCATTTACAATGCGAGTCAATCATGCATTTGCTCTCACCACCCGCCTTTATCAGTCGCCTTCAATGGTTGCCCTTAATCCTTGTTGCCTGGTCACTTCAAGCTTGCGGTGGCGGCAACTTGATTCCGTCAGAACCACCTCTGAGTGACGTGGCGTCCTTGGGTCGTGAGATTTTCAAAGACGTCACTTTGTCTGCTTCAGGGCAAATGTCGTGTGCCACGTGTCATGTGCCAGAGCGTGGTCATGCCTCACCCTTTGAGTCGCCAGTGGCGATGGGGGGCAAAGGATTTCCGGGTGACGTCAGCGCCAATGCATCTGGTTTGAGGTTGCCTCCCAGCATCCGTTATTTGAAATTCAACTCTGAATTCAAATTTGAAAGTGATGGCACACCTGTGGGTGGATTTTTTTGGGATGGCCGAGTGAACAGCTTGGCCGAGCAAGCGGTCAAACCATTTCTGGCGAGCAATGAAATGGCCAACGCCAATGCGAGTGAGGTGGTTGCCAGAGTTGCGCAAGCCACCTACGCCTCACGCTTTAAACAAGTCTTTGGAAATGACATATTCGATCAGCCCGAAATGGCAATGTCGCGAGTTGCTTTGGCCTTGGCGCGCTACCAAATCGAAGACCCAGAGTTCGCGCCTTTTGACAGCAAATTTGATTGGGTGAATGCAGGCAAGACCAGTTTCACTGCACAAGAGTTGCGTGGCTTGACGTGGTTTAACCGTGCTGACAAAGGCAATTGCGCAGCTTGCCATCCCAGTACCAAGCCCGCCAATGCGCCTGCTGCCTTGTTCACTGATTTTTCTTATGACAGTTTGGGCGTGCCGCGCAATCGCAGCATTGCGGCGAACGCGAATCCAGCCCAGTTTGACATGGGGCTGTGCGGCCCGATGCGCTCAGACCTGTCGCATCGACTTGATCTGTGCGGAAAATTCAAAGTGCCCAGTTTGCGAAATGTGACGCTTAGAAAGCGCTTCATGCACAACGGCCAATTTGACAACCTGAACGACGTCGTTCGCTTCTACGTCACTCGCAGTACCCAGCCAACGGCTTGGTACCCCACTGAAACATTTGACGATTTACCGCTCCACCTGCGCGGCAATGTGAACGTTGTGGAGGCGCCGTACAACCGCGTACGTGGGCAATCCGCGGCGCTCACTGAACAAGAAATCACCGACTTGGTGGTCTTTTTAAAAACCTTGAACGATGGCTACAAGCCTTGAGGAATGCACATGAACATCACGTTTAGAAAATCAATCATGACCACAGCGATGGCGATTGCCACTTTGCCTGTGATGGCACAAACTGGATCGACCTCGTCAGACGACATAACGCAGTTGCGCGAGCTGATGAAACAAATGCAGATCGAATTGAAAGCACTTCAAAAACAACAAGTCAGTGCGGTAGAGCCAGTCGTCATGGCAGCCGATGCGGCGGGCAATGAGAGCAAAGTTAAATTGTTTGGTTATGGTGAAATGTTGTACACCCGGCCACGTCACCTTGCGTCCGAGGCCATGGCCACAGCGCGCCGTGGAGTCTTGGGATTTGGTTATGCCTTCAATGATCGAACGCGTTTTGTCGCAGAGTTGGAACTTGAAAACGGCGTCGTTTCAGCCACCGATCAAGGCGAGGCTGCTTTCGAACAACTCTACATTGAACACGACATTCACGACCGTTTAACTGCCAAAGCAGGCTTGTTCTTGATGCCCATTGGCTACATCAATGAATCTCACGAACCTTCGCGCTTCATGGGTGTCAATCGCAATTTGGTAGAAACCGCCATCATCCCCAGTACCTGGCGCGAGTTGGGCTTGGGTTTGCAAGGCAGCACGGCCCAAGGTGTGCGTTGGAATGCAGGCGTGGTCACCAGTTTTGATTTGAACAAATGGCCCACCGACAGTGCAGAGAGCAAAGAGTCACCTTTGGGTGCGATTCATCAAGAAGGTCAATTGGCCAAGGCTGCGTCCTTGGCTTACTATGGCGCGCTCAATTACGATGGCATTCCTGGCCTCAATGTGGGCGGCAGTTTGTACACGGGTGGTATTGGACAAAAACAAAGCAACCTCGCAAGCCCCAATGCACGTGTGAATTTGGCTGAAATTCATGCCAAGTGGCAGGTGGGTCGTTGGGATCTGGCCGCTTTGGCCGCTCAGGGTCGCTTTGAAGGTGTGAGCGCTTTCAATGCGTCAGCAGTTGCGGGCAGCAATCCCGTGCCTGATCAATTCAGAGGATGGTACGCACAAGCCGCCTATCGCTTGTGGCGTCAAGGTGACTTCAGCATGGTGCCTTTTGCGCGCTACGAGAGCGTCAACACGGCCGTAGGCTTTTCAGGTTTACCCAAAGGCTTGGTGCCTGCCAACGAACCCAACACGCGTGTGATGACCTTGGGAGCGAATTTTTACTTGCACCCACAAGTGGTCTTCAAAGTTGATGCGCAGCGTTTCCTGAACAACAGCCAACAAGATCGCGTGAATGTCGGTCTGGGTTTCCACTATTGAGTGCAGTATGAGACGGCCATTGATCACTCGACGCCAACTTTTACATGCAACGGGCGCGTGGCGCATGGGTGCCGCCGCATGGCTGTCCAGCCCCGCCAATGCGGCCGTGTTCATGGACATAGAACAGGCGCAAAAAATGATCTTGCCTGAAGCCAACCAATTGACAATCATCGACCTTGCCTTGGATGCGTCGACGCTGACAGCCATCGCCAATGTGACAGAAACACGTGTCCCCAAAAACTTTGCCCCGCGTGTTTGGCAAGCGACGGCTGGTGGCCGCTTGGTGGGGTGGGTGGCCGTTGACCGTGCCATTGGCAAATTTGATTGGATTGATTTTGCGGTGGGCTTTGGGCTCGACAAGGCTGTGATGGGGGTGGAGATTTTGGCGTATCGCGAATCACACGGCGCAGAAATTCGGCAAGCTGCTTGGCGGAAACAGTTTCTCGGTCGCAAAGGCCCAAAGAGCATGCGCTTTGCAGATGACATTCGCAATATTTCAGGAGCGACTTTGTCTTGCCAACATGTGACCGAGGGCGTCCAACGCTTGAGCGCGTTGATCGGACAGTTAGGGGCTGCGCGATGATGTCCCGTGCCAAACTGCTTTTGGGAACCTGTGTGACGATTCAAGTGCAAACCACACCGGACGACTCAGCTGCTGCAAGTGCAATCGACGGCGCATTTGAAACCATTGCGCACATTGATCGTGTCATGAGCGCTCATCGGCCAGATTCAGACTTGGGTCGCATGAGTCGTGCAGCGCCAGAACTTGTGTTGCAATTGGACGCACACACTGTGACCGTGTTGAAGGCAAGCCATTACTGGTGGCAAGTATCGGGTGGTGCGTTCAATCCTGTCATGGCAGCGCGCACGCTTGCGCGCCAAGGTCATCGTCCGGGTTTGAATCCGTCCACGCTTCTTGACTGTGAATTTTCTTTGCTGACATTTCTCTCGGACACACAAGTCAAAATGCCCGGGCCTGTGTGCATCGATTTGGGCGGCATTGCCAAAGGGTATGCCGTCGATCAGGCCATCCAGGTACTTTCAAAGCACGGCATTCGTGATGCCATGGTGAACGCTGGCGGTGACATCCGTGTGTTGGGGACGAAAGGCTTTCGTGTTGATATTTGCCATGCACAAGAGCAACTCCGAGACCGACCATTTAAAAGATTGAAACGGCTTCAGAGTGCCGCCCTGGCGACATCGGTGGCGGATACGCACCAGACGGCATTTGTCAGAACCCTCAAGGCTCGACGTGAGGCTTGGCGCAATTCAACGGTGCTGGCGCCAGATTGCATGACAGCAGATGCCTTGACCAAATGGGCATTGCAATCGAGCCGCTTGTGCCCGCAATTGAAGGCGGCCATGCGACTGCACAGCGCAAGCATGTGGAGAAGTTGATGCGAAGCGCTCATCGGGTCGTGGGCTGGGGCGGCAATGGCTTTGCCATGATGTCGCTGGTCTTATCGGTTTTGTGGATCACAGGCTGGGTGATGTACTGCTTGCCAGCTGACACATTGGCGGAAATGAGTCAATTTCAAGAAACATTGCGGCGCTCGTCAGGCATTTTGCACGGTGTCTTGTCTTGGTTTTTGTGTGTGCTGCTGGGCCGAACTGTGTGGCCCCATGTGGGCGCGTTGTGGTACCAGCGCAAGCACAGATCCCAATGGCTGTGGGGCCTGATCAATTTGCAGCTTCTTGGCTTTTTAAGCGCAGGGGGATTGCTGCTGATGTATGGCAATGCTTCGGTGCATGATGGCATGTCGCCTTGGCATTTTGGGGCGGGGGCGATCTTGCCAGTGTGTTTTGTGGCGCACGCTGCGAGGCGGTTTATGAGGTGAACTTCGAAAAAAAAGGCCCGGAATAAATTCCGAGCCCTTGTGTGTGGTGGTGGCTGCGGACCCGTGTTCAATTCCGTGCAAGTGTAGGCCTGCTAAACCTTACCTGACGCATCCAAGTCCTGCGGATAGTTGCGGAAGTCTGGACCTGTTTAGGTCTCACCCTCATTTGTCCGCAGGATTCCGAATCCGTTCAAGTCACCATTTCGAGTCGTCATCTTCGAAAGTGGCGCCTCTACCGGTCGCAAAGTCTCC
>CALEYZ010000085.1 GCA_937928195.1 uncultured Limnohabitans sp. | reverse complement strand
ACGGTGGTGAACGTTTCAGTGACAACTGGCCCTTGGTGGGCGGCAAAATGGACCTCACAGAAGGCGGCATTCGGGTGCCATGGATTGCGCATTGGCCGAAGGGCATTGCGCATCCGGGGCGTACCACGGCGCAGCATTGCATGACCATGGATTGGTCGGCCACCATGGTGGCATTGGGTGGTGGTCAGGCGCATCCTGATTACCCGTTTGATGGGGTTTCTTTGGTGCCTGTTCTGGCGTCGGCAGACAAGACCTTTGATCGTCCCTTGTTCTGGCGCATGAACCACCGCGGTCAGCGCGCATTGCGATTGGGAGATTGGAAATATTTGCGTGTGGATGGCAATGACTATCTGTTCAACATCGTGCAAGATGCCAGAGAGCGCGCCAATTTGGCCAAGCAAGAGCCCGAACGTTTGGCAAGCATGCGAGCTCAGTGGGAAGCCTGGAATGACGCCATGCCACCCATCCCTGAGGATGCCACCATCAGCTTGGGTTACTCGAACAAAGACATGCCCCAACGTTGAGGCAGATCGTGGCCGTTGTCCTTAAGCTGCTTGGAGCTTGACGATGGGAGCTTCTTTGATCGGCAAGTTGATCAGACCAGCCATGGCAGACAGTGCGATGTCTGCCCACCACATCCATTGGTAGTCGCCATTGAGGGTTAAAGCCAAGCCGCCTAAATAGGCACCCAAGAAGCCGCCAATTTGGTGTGACAACAGCGTCAAGCCAAAGAGGGTGGCCAAGTAACGAATACCAAAAAGTTTGCCAACCAACGCTGCCGTAGGGGGCACCGTGGCCAACCATGTAAAGCCCAAGCCAACCGCAAACGCGTAAAAGGTCCACTCAGTTTTGGGAGCGATCAAATAAAGTGCAACCAAAACAGCACGAGAGCCGTACATGATGGCCAGTACGTATTTGCTTCGATACACATTGACGCAAGAGCCAGCGTACAAGCTTCCCAAAATATTGGCCAAACCAATGATCGCCAGAGACCAACTGGCGACGGCAGGGCTTAAACCGCACAGCCCCACTTCGGTCGGCAAGTGGGTGACCAAGAACGCAATGTGAAAGCCGCATGTGAAAAAGCCGAGATGCAACAACAAATAGCTGGGGTTGTGCATGGCATCGCGCACGGCCTTCTTCAGTCCACCTTCTGGATCGGGTGCTTTGGAGGGGGCGTGCGTGTCACTGGTCAGACGATTCAAAAGAGGAATGGCCAGCAATGTGACAGCGGCCATGGACCACATGGAGCCCATCCATCCTAGCCACTGAATCAGTTTTTGAATGATGGGCGCGAAAACAAACTGCCCGAATGAACCGCCTGCGTTGATGATGCCTGATGCAACACCACGAGACTCGGTAGGCATGCGCTGTGCCGCTGCACCCAGCAGTACCGAAAAGCTGCAAGCGCCAGCGCCCATGGCGGTCAGTACACCCAAGGTCAAAATCAATCCCAAGCTGCTGGTGACAAAGGGCGTGAGGGCAGAGCCGATGACCAAAATCAGCAGACCATAAAGGAGCACGGGACGAGGTCCGAATTTGTCTGCAAAAGCACCTGCAATGGGTTGAATGGCGCCCCAAACAAATTGACCAATGGCCATGGCCAAGCTGATGGTGACAATGCCCAAACCAGTGTCTGTGTTGAGTGGGCCGACATACAGTCCCATGGACTGTCTCGCGCCCATGGTGATCATGAGAATGGCGGCTGCCATAAGCGTGGTGATCCACACACCCCGATGGTTCATGCTTGGAAATAAAGACATACAGACTCAGCGTTTAAAAAGACGGCCTATCTTATTCGATCCGCTGTGTTTGCGCATGCCATGAATTTGTGTGTCTCAATAGAAACAGAGCCCATTGTGAAGAGGGGCTCTGTGGATGTCTCATTGAGCATCCGCTCAATGAAGGTTTCGGCAGCAGGTGTGTTTATTTCTTAGCTGCGTCTTTGGCCACTTCTTTGGCTGCTTTTTCAGCCTTCTTGGCTTCCGGCTTGGCCTCTGCTTTGACTTCTGTTTTTGCAACGGCTTTTGCGTCTACTTTAGCCTCCGCTTTGACAGGCGCTGCGGGTGTAGCGGGTGCTGCAGGCGTAGCAGGTGTGGTTGCAAATGCTGCGGCAGAGAAAGCGCC
Source organism: uncultured Limnohabitans sp. (assembly GCA_937928195.1). GTDB lineage: Bacteria > Pseudomonadota > Gammaproteobacteria > Burkholderiales > Burkholderiaceae_C > Limnohabitans_A. The sequence goes on along the minus strand of CALEYZ010000085.1, from coordinate 7,796 downwards.
AATGATCAATGTTGCGAGAAGTTTAGTCATGATGTTTCCTTCATGTTGTTTGAAAACTCCACCGATCGGGAGTGATCATTCAACGGCATGGAAGACACACATGTTGACCGAAATATTTAATTATTTGTGTCAACTTTCACTCGAAATTTGCGTTGATATCGACTTTTGAATTGGCTATTTTTTGGGCTATGAGAATGTCTCCACTGGTAAATTTGAAATTGTCGCTATATTGATGATTTCACAGATAACGTAAAACCATGACCTTGAGAGTTGACCCTATCATTCCGGGCTCACGCCCTGAACTCGCTCAGCAAGAGGCTCAAATTCTGGCTGAAAGAGGGCGCATTTCCCCGCTCTATCAAATCTTGCTCAACAGCCCTCCAATTGCACATGGCTGGGAGCAGATGTTGTCGGCCGTTCGCAATCGAAGCAGTTTGACTGCCGAGTTGCGTGAGTTGGTCATTTTGCGAGTGGCTGTTTTGAATCGTGCCCCTTACGAGTTTGATGCACATTTGCCAATTGCAAAGGCTGCCGGCCTGAGTGATGCTGCCGTAGAAGCTGTGCAACAGTTGGTTCCGCTAGACCCAACGGTATGGACGGCAAGACAACAGCTTGCAATCAAAATAACAGATGCAATGACAAAAACCCTTGAAGTCTCGGACGACTTGTATCAAGAAGTTCGGGCGCATTTTGATGCGCAAGGCCAAATTGATTTGGTTGCAACCATTGCGGCCTACAACATGGTTTCACGCTTTTTAATCGCACTCAAGATAGGACATTGAAAATGAAATATCTGAATTTGTCTCGACGCGATTGGCTCAAGCATGTCGGCGTGGGGGCCGCTGCAGCAGGTGCTGGAACCTGTATGGATTTGACCTTTGCCCAATCTGCGACAAGCAACTGGCCTCAGCGACCTGTCAGATTCATCGTGCCCTTTGTGCCTGGCGGTACCTCGGACATCGTGTCACGCACGACTGCCAACGAGATGACCAAATTCTTGCCCTTCCCAGTGGTCATTGAGAACAAGGCCGGCGGTGGAGGTGTGCCTGCCATGCAAGAGGTCGCACGTGCACAGGGGGATGGCCATACCTTGATCATGGGCCATGTCGGATCGATGGCCGTCAACCCTTTGATATTTCAAAACACAGGCTATGACGTGAACAAAGACTTTGCGCCTGTGACGTTGCTGGCAAAAGTTCCCAGTTTGTTCGTCATTCATCCTGATGTGCCCGCCAGAAATTTCACAGAGTTTGTGGCCTACTTCAAACGTCACCCAGGCAAGCTGAATTACGGATCAGCTGGCAACGCAAGTGCAGGGCACTTGGCCATGGAGTATTTGAAGTTGGCAACAGGCATGTACATGACGCACATTCCTTACAGAGGGACAGGCCCAGCGTTGACTGATTTGTTGGCCGGTAGAACGCAAGCTTTTTCTGCAGGAACCCCCGCATTGCTTCAGTACATACGCAATGGCCGGTTGCGAGCCATTGCAACGGGTACGCCCAAGCGTTTGCCTTCCTTGCCTGATGTGCCGACCGTTGCTGAATCCGGCTACAAAGGCTTTGAGTCTGTGCAGTGGTATGGCATCTTGGCGCCATCCGCGACACCTCCAGATTTGATCAAAAAGATTCAAGAAGAATGTGCGCGCGCCCTTAAAAGCCCTGCCATCACTGAGCGTTTTGCGAGTGAAGATGCTGTGATTGGAGGCGGGCCACCCGCTGAATTTGCAAGTTTCATTGCACAACAACAAGTGCTCTGGAAAGATGTGGTGGCACGCGCCAATATCAAGCCAGATTAAAAAAGCCCGCACTGTTTTCACAGCACGGGCTTTCCGTTGAAGTCTGATTTCAAGGATCAGGCTTTGATTTCTTTTGCCGTGATTTGGTATTTGAAATCGTCAGGTGCGTAGGAATCAAAACGACCTTCATTGTTCTCTGCAGTGGGGTACATGAAAAAGCCAATGCGACCACCTTGGCTTTGCGGCAAAGTCAAATCATGGGCTGTATTGAACGCCATCCAATTGCCTTCCCAGCCACCAAACAAGGTTTTGTAGACGGGCTTGACAACAGGGTGATCGGTGCTTTTCAGCCACTCTGCAGTTTCCAGGCGCATCACCTTGGCCACATCGGCAGGGTCCATGGCCATCCAGCCTTGACCTTTGATGTAGGCTTCTGCGCGGCAGTGTTGTGCGCCTTTCAGGCTGGCAGGGTTGCCTGACAATTCTTTGTAGCCAAATGCTGAAGGTGCTAAGCGAATGCCGTAGACATCGCGTGCGGGAATACCTACAGAGCGGCACAGACCCACAAACAAGGCATTGATGTCAGCGCATTTGCCGCCCAGATTGCCTGTCTCTAACATGGTTTTGATATCACCTTCACCACAGCCACGAACTTTGGGTTCGCGCCATGCATTGGCCACCACCCAGTCATAAATTGCACGTACTTTTTCGAGGTCAGTCTTTGCCCCTTGAATGGCTTTTTGTGCCGTGGTTTTCACAATGCCATCGGTTGGCAAGAGGTGTGTGGCGCGTGTGAAGTACTGCAGCGTTGCGGCATCTTCTGCCGGGGCCGCCGCTTGGCCTTTTGCAATGGGTGCGCGGCTTTGTGTTTGAACACGGCTGGTGATTTCCACATAAGGCTTTTCAACATTGGCGGCAAACTCAGCGTATAAAAATTGCACGCCTTGCAAGCCATCGCTGCGCATGCGAGTCACGCCGTTGCTGTTGAAAGAGCTGGCTTCTGATTTTTGCCAGTCGGTATTGACGCTGGGTACAGGTAGCCACACGCGGGTGATGCCATTGGCTTTTGCAATGTCAACACGTGTAGTGACTTCAAATGTTCGCCAGTCACCGGGTTGGGGTGCAAAGGTGCGTTCGGCGGCTGGTGTGTATTGCGCGGATGCTGTTGACCAAGGTGCCAACGAAAGGGCGCCAAAGGACACAGCGCCCTGAAGAAGGGAGCGACGAGCGGGGGTCATATAGAGATCTCCGAAATAAAGGTTGAGACCTGTCGGCGCACAAGAGGCTGAGTCTTTGCAGGAGGGGTGCTCGAGCGCAGTCAGACAATGCCCCGAAGGCAGGTCATCGCACAACAAAAGCGCTGCGCAACACACGCATTATCGCAGGCTGTCGACCCAAGTTTGCGGCGTTTGTGATGACCAATCAACTTCACCCACAATTCGCCACTGGATGCGCCCAGAGGGCGCCACAAGCAACGTGGTCGGGAAGACCTTGATGTCAAATTGTTTGGCCCACTCGCCTTGGGGGTCGGGTATCAAGGGCAAGCTGATCTGGTTGGTTTGCATGAAGCGCAAAGCTCTGCTGCTTGGCTCTTTCACATTGATGGTAAGTACCACTGTTTTTTGAGGATCTTGCAAGTCAGAGAAGACTTGCAAGGTTGGCAACTCTTCTTTACAAGGTGCGCACCATGTGGCCCAAAAATTGATCACCAGTTTTTTGCCCTTCAGGGACTCTGCGGTCAAGGTCTGGCCTGAGCTGTCTTTGAAGGTGCCTGAAAGAGGTTTGGCGGAAGCCGGCCAAGGTGTCTTTTCGAATTGCGCATTGGCGCAAGTTACGGACAAAAGGCAACTTGCCACAGCAATGTTCATGCATGCGCTTAAAAACGCAGAAAGCACGGTATGGTTGCAGTGAGGACGTACAGCAAGCATGTCGAACGCTCAGGTTTGTGCCAACTCTTTGGCGAGAACGGTCATGCTTAGATGCGTCCGGTCTTTGGCCATCATCACGATGGCCTGGTCAATTTGGTGAAAATTGCGCTTCATGGAAGCAAAGTAGGTCGGGTCGTAATGTGTGGTCAGGAGTTCTCTCACTACTTTTTCAATGTCACCTAGCGCAATCAGTCGTTGCCACTCTTCGACGACTTCTTTACCGCGGATGGCCACCAAAGCATTCAGACGACTGCTGAACAGGGTGGGGTCCTTCACAAAGAATTCGTAGTCTTCCATCAGCAGCAACACACGTTCATCATCTGACAGTTTCAGTTGATAACAAGGGCTGGCTCGCATGGCCACAATGAGAGACTCCGGCACTGCCAAGTTACCAACTTTGCGACTTTCAGATTCGATGTAGACCGGTTTGCTGGGATCAAATTGACGAAGTTCATGCCACAACAAAGTATCAAAGTGTTTTTGGCTGGGCTGTGCAAGGCCGGGCATGATGCCCAACACCGAACTGCGGTGATTGGCAAGTCCTTCTAGGTCCAAGACCTGTGCCCCTTGTTCTCGCAAACAATGCAAGAGTCGGGTTTTACCAGCACCGGTGGGGCCGCAAATGACACGCCATGACAAGCGTTGTGCCAAAGGTGGAATGGCTTCAATGACTTGACTGCGAAATGCTTTGTAGCCACCTTCGATGATGGACACTTTGAAGCCTATTTGACCCAAAATCAGCGCCAAAGAGCCACTGCGTTTACCGCCTCGCCAGCAATAGACCAGGGGCTGCCACTCGCGTGGCAGGTCAATGACGTGCCGTTCTATGTGCTGTGCAATGTTGGCTGCAACCAGTGCGGCGCCGCGTTTCTTGGCTTCGAAAGGATTGACCTGTTTGTACAAAGTGCCAATGGTGATGCGCTGCTCGTTGTTCAGTGACGGCCAGTTCACAGCGCCGGGCAAATGGTCAAGGGCAAATTCGTCTTCGGTGCGCGCATCAATGATGGCGCTGTACCCACCAGGCGTGCCGATGGGGGTGGCCATGCGCAACATGGCTTCTTGGGCACTGACGGGTGTCACACTCACGCTGCACCTGCCTGAGTGACGCGCAAGGCTTGAGATTCAGGCGCGCAGATTTGGCCAATGACGGCGGCATGGTCAAACCCGTGCTGTTTGAAAATGGCCATCACATGGGATGCGGCCTCAGGGGCGCAGGACACCAACAAGCCACCGCTGGTTTGAGGGTCTGTGATCAAACTTTGATTGACAGATGCAAAGTTGGCAGGCAGGGATACTTCTGCGCCATAGCCTTGCCAATTGCGCGCAGATGCACCAGTGATACAGCCTTGGTTCGCCAAGTTTTGAACGCCTGGTAACAAGGGAACTTTGTCCCAATCCAATTGAACTGTGCATTTTGCACCGCGCGCCATTTCAAGCAGATGGCCAGCCAAGCCAAAGCCAGTGATGTCCGTCAGTGCATGAACGCCCTGAAGCTTGGCCAAATCTGGGCCTGCGGTGTTGAGTTTGGTGGTGTTCTCGATCATGGCTTTGTAGCCAGCATCTGGCAGCATTTCCTTTTTGAGCGCTGCCGACAAAATGCCAACACCAATGGGTTTGCCCAAGATCAGCACGTCGCCTACTTTGGCATCGGCGTTGCGCTTGATGTGATCTGGGTGGGCCAGACCCAAGGCGACCAGGCCATAAATGGGCTCGACCGAATCAATGGTGTGGCCTCCAGCAATCGGTATGCCTGCTGCTCGGCAAACACTTTGACCACCGTCCAGAATTTGTGCAATCACACTCAAGGGTAAAACATTGACGGGCATGCCCACCAAGGCCAAAGCCATGATGGGCTGCGCGCCCATGGCGTAGACATCCGAGATGGCGTTGGTGGCCGCTATCCGTCCGAACTCGAACGGATCATCCACAATGGGCATGAAAAAATCAGTGGTGGCGACCAAAGCTTGGCTGTCGTTCAGCTTGTAAACAGCGGCATCGTCCGAGGTTTCAATGCCCACCAGCAATTCGGCTGGAAGTGGCATGGCTGTTGTGGAGCGCAAAATTTCGCTCAATACCCCGGGCGCAATTTTGCACCCGCAACCACCGCCGTGAGACAGGCTGGTCAGGCGCGGGCTTGATTTGAATTCTTGAGTCATGCGTTCCATCATCTTTGAGGCAATTGAAATGTGACGATGTCACTTGCGATAAGCTTGATTATGGCAAACCCGACTTGGAGCGACGCTGATTTCTCGGAACAATGAAACCTGACCTCTGACACTATCGAATGCTTGTGTCCGTGTTTCCTACTTTTTTCCTCCTTTTAGGCGCCCATGACAACCAAATTGCTGACACCGCTGAAATTCTCTTTGATCACGCTGGCCTTGTGTGTGTCAGGCTTGTGTATTGCCGATGACAAGTTCCCGTCGCGCCAAGTGACCTTGGTGGTGCCGCAGTCCGCCGGAGGCGCCAATGACGCCATTGCCCGAGTGGTGGCCCAAAAGTTGGCAGAGCAGTGGGGGCAATCGGTGATTGTCGAAAATCGGCCGGGAGCGGGTGGCAATGTGGGCACAGCCTATACCGCCAAAACCAAAAATGATGGCTACACCTTGCTGGTGAACGCGGACAGCGCGCAGGTGATCAATCCATTTCTGTATGCCAAAACGGGTTTTGATTCTGTCAAAGATTTTGACCCTGTGGCGCCATTGGCCAAAGCGGGTTACGTCTTGGTGGCACATCCGGGCTTGCCTGCAAACAATGTCACTGAATTGATTGCACTTGCAAAGTCAAAGCCTGGCGCTTTGTCCATTGCCTCTGCGGGCAACGGCACCTTGAACCACTTGATTGGTGAAATGCTTCAAAAGGCCACCGACATCCAGCTTCAACACATTCCTTACAAAGCTGCCGCTGCCGCTGCGACTGATGTTGTCGGTGGCCAAGTGCCTTTGTCGGTCCAAAGCATGCCTTCCTCCATTGCCTTTATCCGAGCTGGAAAATTGAAAGTCTTGGGGGTTGTGAATGAAAAACGATTGGCTGCTTTGCCCGATTCGCCCACCATTGGCGAAACAGTTGCTGGTTTTGGTGCCACCCCTTGGTATGGCATGTTTGCGCCTGCTGGCACACCTAAAAATGTTCTGCTTCAAATCCAAAACGATGTGGCCAAAGCTTTGGATTCAAAAGATGTTCAGGACCGCTTGGCCACATTGGGTTGCGAGCCGTTCAAAGGCACCGGGGAGCAACTGGCTCAGATCGTGAAAAATGACCTGGTTCGCTGGGCCAAAATTGTCAAGGATTCTGGCGCCAAACTTGATTAAGGTGTTCGATAAACCTCCTGATTGGCCGGTTTAAACACCGCCTTGTGGGTGGGTCGGGTCAATCCACAAAACCTGTTCAGGTTTTTCGATGGGCTCTATGTCCAAGTTGACAGATACTGCCTGGCCGTCACTTCTGCAAAGTACGCATTCCAGTACTTCGGTTGGGCTTGCGTTGATTTCTTGGTGAGGCACAAAGGGCGGGACATAAATGAAGTCGCCCGGGCCAGCCTCCGCTGTGAATTCCAATTTATCGCCCCAGCGCATGCGGGCTCGGCCTTTGATCACGTAAATGACACTTTCGAGGGGACCATGATGGTGGGCACCTGTTTTGGCATTGGCATGGATGGTCACGGTGCCTGCCCACAGTTTTTCAGCACCGACTCTGGCGAAGTTGATTGCAGCTTTACGGTCCATCCCGGGTGTTGAAGGGACGTTGCCATCCAATTGGTTACCAGGGACGACACGGACGCCATCGTGTTTCCATGCCGCCCCTGGCTCAGTGGCGGCATGTTTGTGATTTTCATTGTTGACTTGCTTATTCATGTAACCACCTGTTGTTTAACGACTTGTTGATTAACTAGATGTTAACCAGCAAGTTGTTGCATTTGATTTTTGGCTTTATGAGCGTAATTTTGCGCCAAGTCGTGAGTGTTTGTACAGGCCTGTGGCAAGAGATAGGTCAATTTGAGTTAGTCTGATGCTTTTGGCCGTATCAGAGAACACCATGAGCAGACAGGCAGCCCTTCAGCGTGCGAAAACCGTATTTGACGATGGATCTTTCAAGGAAATACTGCGACGCAGAATTGTTCGGCCGACAGA
>CALEYZ010000084.1 GCA_937928195.1 uncultured Limnohabitans sp. | reverse complement strand
TTCGCCAGCAATTTAAAAATAAACCAACCACAAGGAGACAACGCAATGACAAAAAGAAACACACTGAAAGCCTTGGCCAGCGCCAGCTTGGTGGCAATGGGCTTGGTGGGCGCTTTGGGCAGCACCGCTGTTCAAGCGCAAACCAAACTCAAATGGGCCCATGCCTACGAAACTTCTGAGCCCTATCACACAGAGTCTGTGTGGGCCAGCGACGAGATCAAAAAACGCACCAACGGCAAATTTGAAATCCAAGTTTTCCCAGCGTCGACCTTGGGCAAAGAAACCGACATCAACCAAGGTCTGACCTTGGGCACCGTGGACATGATCATCAGCGGTCCCTCATTTGCGGCGCGTGCATACCCTCGCTTCGGCATTGCTTACTATCCCTTCATCTTCCGTGATGGCGACCACCTCATTGCGTACTCCAAGAGCGCCATCTTCAATGAAATGGTGAACGAGTTTCGCGCCAAAACCGGCATTCAAGTGACGGCCTACACCTACTACGGCGCACGTCACACCACCGCCCAAAAGGCTTTCACCAACTGCGCCGGCATGAAGGGCATCAAGATTCGCGTGCCCGACGTACCCGCCTACCGCGCCACACCGGAGGCTTGCGGCGCCAACCCCACGCCCATTGCCTTTGCAGAAGTCTATTTGGCGCTTCAAAACGGTACGGTCGAAGCCCAAGAAAATCCTTTGACCACCATTGAAGCCAAGAAGTTCTATGAAGTTCAAAAGGCCATCATGCTCACCGGTCACATTGTTGACGGCCTGACCACACAAATTGCACCGCACGTCTGGAACAAACTCACTGACGCCGAGAAGAAAATTTTCACCGATGTGACACAAGAAGCCGCTGTGCGCGCCACCAACAAGATCAAGGCCCGCGAAGCCGAGTTGGTCGATGAGTTCAAGAAAAAAGGTTTGCAAATTGTGCAAGTCGATCGCAAGTCATTTCAAGACGCTGTCTTGAAAAACAAGCCCTTGGAATCATTGGGCTTCACCAAGGCCGACTTCGACCGTATCCAGGCCGTGAAGTAATCACGACCGTGTGATTGCCACTAGCGTGTGACTCACACGCACCCCACAGGTTGAGCCCTGCGCTCAACCTGTGATTTCTTCCAGAGGATTCAACATGAGCAACCTTCCCGACCTTGACGCCATGCCCAAAGTGATGGGCGACGATGGCCAGTTTCATGCCACCGATGACGAAGTCGATTTGTCTGGCACACCCATCGAAGCCTGGGCTGCTTTGGGCTTTTTCTGGCTATTGGGCGCCACCGTTTTTTACCAGTTCTTCACGCGCTACGTGATGAACAACTCGGCGTCTTGGACGGAAGAAATTGCGCGCTACCTGTTGATTGCAACCGTCTTTACGGGGGCCACGATTGGTGTCGCCAAAAACAACCACATTCAAGTGGACTTCTTTTACAAGTTCATGCCCGCTTGGCTGTCCAAGCTCATGAACACCGTGGTTGATGTGATGCGCATTGGCTTCTTTGCTGCCGCCACATTTCTCACTTGGCAAATGATGGAGAAACTGGGCAACTACAAAATGACCATCATCGACTTGCCTATGAACATTGTGTATGCCGTGGTCATGGCGGGCTTTGCAGCCATGTGCTTGCGCGCCATCTGGGTCATGAAAATTCACCAGCAACGTGGCTACACCGTGTTGCAGCGACCCGAGTCAGAAATGACAGACCGTTGAACCCACACTCCAAGACCTGAAAGAAATCCCATGCTCAAAATTTTGTTCTTGTTGCTGATGAGTGGCGGCATTCCGGTGGCCATTGCCATGGCCGGCGCATCCTTGCTGTATTTGTTCTGGACCCAAAGCTCGCCCCCTTTTGTGGTGATTCACCGCATGGTGTCCGGCATTGACAGCTTCCCCTTGCTGGCGGTGCCTTTCTTCATTTTGGCCGGCAACCTCATGAACAACGCCGGCATTACCAATCGCATTTACAACTACGCACTGGCCTTGGTGGGCTGGATGAAAGGCGGCCTGGGCCATGTGAATGTGGTGGGCTCTGTGGTGTTTGCCGGCATGAGCGGCACCGCCATTGCCGATGCCGCAGGCCTGGGCACCATTGAAATCAAGGCCATGAAAGACCATGGCTACAGCACCGAATTCGCAGTGGGTGTTACCGCAGCGTCTGCCACTTTAGGTCCGATCATCCCCCCCAGCTTGCCCTTTGTGATTTACGGCATGATGGCCAACGTCTCGGTCGGCTCCTTGTTTTTGGCCGGCATTTTGCCGGGTGCCATGATGGCCATTCTGATGATGGTCACGGTGGCTTACTTTGCCCATAAAAACAACTGGGGCTCGGATGTGCCTTTCAACTGGCCTCGCGTTTTCAAAGCGCTGGCAGAAACAGCCGTGGTGATTGGTTGGCCACTCTGCATCTGGTATTGCGTCACACAACTTGAAACGCCAGCCCAACTAACGGTGTTTATTGCGTTGGCTGTCTTGTTTGCGGCAGACAAATTGTTCGACTTCCAAGCGGTGTTGCCCATCATGACGCCCGTGTTGCTGATTGGCGGCATGACCACCGGCGTGTTCACGCCCACCGAAGGCGCCATTGCCGCATGCGTGTGGGCCATCGTCTTGGGCTTCTTCTGGTATCGCACCCTTCACTTCAAAATGTTTGTGAAGATTTGTCTCGATACGGTTGAAACCACCGCCACCGTCATGTTCATTGTGGCGGCTGCCAGTATTTTTGGTTGGATGTTGACTGCCACCGGCGTGACTGCCGCCATCAGTGAATGGGTTCTTGGGTTCACACAAGAGCCTTGGAAATTTTTGCTCCTGGCCAATTTGCTCATGTTGTTTGTGGGTTGTTTCTTAGAGCCTACGGCGGCCATCACCATCCTGGTCCCAATCTTGGTGCCCATTTGCCAAAAGCTGGGCATTGACCTGATTCACTTCGGCTTGGTCATGGTGCTCAACCTCATGATTGGTTTGCTGCACCCGCCCATGGGCATGGTCTTGTTTGTGTTGGCGCGTGTGGCCAAGCTCAGTGTGGAGCGCACCACGGCTGCCATCTTGCCTTGGCTGTTCCCCTTGCTAGGCAGTTTGATCATCATCACCTACGTGCCCAGCTTGGTCTTGTGGTTGCCGAAACAGTTTTATTGAGAACACAGCATGAGCCTTTTCATTCGCCTCCATCCCGCCGATGACGTGGTCATTGCGCGCGCGCAACTCATGAGTGGCAGCAGTGTCGATGGCGTGGCTGTGCGCGGCTTGGTGCCGCCAGGCCACAAAGTGGCCACGCGCGCCATTCAAGCGGGCGAACCTGTGCGCCGCTACAACCAAATCATTGGCTTTGCCAGCGCCGCCATTCAAGCCGGCGAGCACGTGCACACGCACAACCTCAACATGGGCCCTGAAAAAGGCAACTTCGAACGCGACTACGCCATTGGCCAAGACGTCAAACCCGAAGTGCCGCGCAAGCAAGCCTCGTTCATGGGCATCAAACGCTCAGACGGTCGCGTGGCCACGCGCAACTACATCGGGGTGCTGTCTAGCGTCAATTGTTCGGCCACCGCCGCACGCGCCATTGCCGATCATTTTTCCAAACGCAACAACCCTGCGGCCTTGGCCAACTTCCCCCATGTGGACGGCGTGGTGGCACTCACGCACGGCACAGGGTGCGGCATGGACACGGAAGGTTTGGGCCTCAAATTGTTAGAGCGCACCTTGGCGGGCTACGCCACACATGCCAACTTCTGGGGGGTGGTGGTGGTGGGTTTGGGCTGCGAAGCCAACCAACTCAACACCTGGCTGGCCCACAGCAGTTTGCGTGAAGGTGACACCCTCAAGGTCTTCAACATTCAAGACACCGGCGGCACGCGCCTGACGGTTGAAAAAGGCATTGCACTCATTGAAGAAATGTTGCCCCGCGCCAACCAAGTCAAGCGCGAGCCCTGCAGTGCCGAACACATCACCGTGGGTTTGCAATGCGGCGGCTCCGATGGCTACTCGGGCATCAGCGCTAACCCGGCTTTGGGCGCTGCGGTTGATTTACTGGTGCAACACGGCGGCACCGCCATCTTGAGTGAGACACCTGAAATTTATGGCGCCGAACACTTGCTCACGCGCCGCGCCGTCAAACCAGAAGTGGCACACAAACTGATTGACCGCATTCACTGGTGGGAGCAGTACACCGAGATGAACGGCGGCGAGATGAACAACAACCCTTCACCCGGCAACAAAGCGGGTGGCCTCACCACCATCCTTGAAAAGTCTCTGGGTGCGGTGGCCAAAGGGGGCACCAGCAACTTGCAAGCGGTTTACGAGTATGCAGAGCCGGTCAACACCCATGGTTTTGTCTACATGGACACGCCAGGCTACGACCCCGTCAGTGCCACGGGCCAAGTGGCCGGTGGTGCCAACCTCATTTGCTTTACGACAGGCCGCGGCAGCGCCTATGGTTGCGCACCTTCGCCCAGTTTGAAATTTGCCACCAACTCCGCCCTTTGGAAAAAGCAAGAAGAGGACATGGACCTCAACTGCGGAGAGATTGTGGACGGCGGCGTCAGCATTGCGGAGATGGGCCAACGCATTTTCGACATGATCCTCCAAGCCGCCTCCGGCGAGCCCACCAAAAGCGAACAACACGGCTATGGTCAAAACGAATTTGTGCCTTGGCAAGTGGGCGCGGTGATGTAAAGAAAGTCATTTCATGAGCCAATGCATTCCAGCAGCCCAGCTGCAACAACAAATTGCCAGCATCATTCGAATGACTGGCAGCGAAGCCGCCGAGGCCGAGCAGGTGGCCGCCAACTTGGTCATGGCCAATTTGAGTGGCCACGACTCCCATGGCGTGGGCATGGTGCCGCGCTATGTCGATGCCGTGTTGGAGGGCGGTCTGAGCCCCAACACTGGCGTCAAAGTGGTGCTGGACACGGGTCCCTTGCTGAACCTGGATGGTCAGCGCGGTTACGGCCAAATCACGGGCGTGCAAGCCATGCAAATGGGCATTGAACGCGCCCAACAATACGGTGTCTGCACCGTCGCCCTCAGCCGCTCACACCATTTGGGCCGCATTGGTCACTTTGCCGAAATGGCGGTGGCGCAAGGCTTGGTGTCGGTGCATTTCGTCAATGTGTTGTCCCGCCCGGTGGTCGCACCCTTTGGCGGCGGCGATGGCCGCTTTGGCACCAACCCCTGCTGCATTGGCGTGCCCATGGGCAAGCGCCAACCCTTCGTGCTCGACTTTGCCACCAGCCGCGTGGCCCAAGGCAAAATGCGCGTGGCGCACAACAAAGGCGAGCAAGTGCCCGAGGGTTATTTGATCGATGAAAAAGGCCACCCCACCACCCAGCCCGGCGTGGTGGTGGTGCCGCAAGCCAATGGCTTGTTTGGCGCGCTCATGACCTTTGGCGAACACAAAGGCTTTGGCATGGCCATGGCCTGCGAATTGTTGGGCGGCGCCCTCACCGGTGGCGGCACCTGGCACCGTGAGGCCGATGACAAACGCGCTGTGCTCAATGGCATGCTAACCATGATCATCGACCCCGTTCGTCTGGGCACCCAAAACAGTTTTGAAAAGGTTAGTTAAGTTTAGCCATTTATGAGCACTATTTTTAAGTTGCCCGTAGTAGAAATTGAAACCATCTATGTAGACAATAGTTCTTAATATAGGCTTGGTCACCTAGTTCCCTCTTAAAAAAAGCAAGGGCCTCCGAAGAGGCCCTGCGCCTGACAGTCGAAACCAGCAGGGTAGTAGTAGAGGAATGGTAATCCTAATCGCTGCCTATAACAATAGGCCCTAGATGGTTTAATCAC
>CALEYZ010000083.1 GCA_937928195.1 uncultured Limnohabitans sp. | reverse complement strand
AAGTTGAGCAGATGCTCAAACTCTTCTTCGGTTTCGCCTGGGAAGCCAGCAATGAAGGTACTGCGAATGACCAACTGTGGGCAGATTTCGCGCCATTTTTGAATGCGCTCTAAATTCTTCTCACCACTGGCTGGGCGTTTCATGCGTTTGAGCACATCGGGGTGGCTGTGCTGCAAAGGCACATCCAAATATGGCAAGACCAAACCGGTGGCCATGAGCGGCAAGATGTCGTCGACGCTAGGGTAAGGGTAAACGTAGTGCAAGCGCACCCAAGCGCCATACTTTTGCGCCATCTCGCCAAGCGTTTGGACCAATTCCAACATGCGCGTTTTGATAGGACGGCCTTCCCAAAAACCCATGCGGTATTGGGTGTCAACGCCATAAGCGGAAGTGTCTTGGCTAATCACCAGCAACTCTTTGACGCCCCCTTCAAACAAGGCCTGCGCCTCTTTCAAGACATCGCCAATGGGCCTAGAGACCAGGTCACCGCGCATGGAGGGAATGATGCAGAAGGTGCAACGGTGATTGCAACCTTCGCTGATTTTCAAATAGGCGTAATGACGTGGTGTGAGTTTGAGGCCCGCTTCACCAAAGGCATTGGGCACCAAGTCTAAAAAGGGATCGTGCGGATTCGGCAGATGCGCATGCACGGCATCCATCACTTCTTGAGTGGCGTGAGGTCCTGTGACGGCCAGCACACTGGGGTGCATGGCGCGCACCATGTTGCCACCGCCTTCAGCTTCTTTGGCGCCCAAACAGCCCGTGACAATCACCTTGCCATTGACATTCAAGGCTTCGGAAATGGTGTCCAGACTTTCCTTGACGGCATCGTCAATGAAGCCGCAGGTGTTGACGATGACCAGATCGGCACCCTCGAAGGTCTTGGAAGTTTGATAGCCCTCGGCACTGAGCTTGGTCAGGATCAGTTCAGAGTCGGTCAGTGCCTTGGGGCAACCCAGGCTGACAAAGCCCACTTTGGGGGCGGCCTGTGAGGCAGATACAGGGGCGGCGCCTTGGCCGGTGCTTGCAATTTCGTTCATGGGGCTATTGTCCCAGTAATTCGATCGCCTCAGGCAGGCCCGGGCTCACTGTTTCAGGGCTTCAGGCCCAAAGCTGAGAAGAATTGGGCCGTTTGCTTTTGCATCTGTTCTTGCATTTGGCTCACGATGTTGGTCGACTGATGGCCCATTTTCGATTGCATTTGCATCAAAGATTGCAAATTGCTCTCTAAATAAGACCCCATGTAGCCTTGCATGGCGTGGCCATAAAAGCGAATGATGTTGGCCAGCACCGCTTCCGTGAACATGGGCGCACCGGCTGATTCCTCTTCCAAAATGATCTGTAGCAAGATGCTACGGGTCAGGTCATCCCCTGTTTTGGCATCTCGGACCGCGAAAGTTTGACCATCCATCACCAAGTGCTTGATTTCTGTCAGCGTGATGTAGCTAGAAGTTGTGGTGTCATAAAGCCGGCGATTGGGGTATTTTTTGATGACCCGTTGTGCCTTGCCTTCAGCAGAATCGGCGGCATTGCCAGCTTGGGCTGTCTTGGCCGACTTGGCAGCCTTGGCGGTCTTTTCGGTCTCGGGATTGCCACGGGTGGTGTCGGCGGCAGATTTGGCTGATTGACGGGCCATGATTTAGACTCTTCACAAAAGTAACGGTGCAATTTAAAGGGGTACAACAATGAACCACAGTATGCTGCACCGCAACAGATTCTAAAGTTACCACCCTGCCGACTTCTACGAGGAGTTACCCTCAATCATGCTGAATGCCAATCACGCAGCGCTGTTTTTTACTGTGGCCATGCTGGCGGTCACCACCTATTTTCTGTTTGGGTCCATCCCCCTGCTCATTTTGAAGCACGACAACACCATGGACGCCAAGTTCATCAAGTCCTTCTACACCACCTATTTCAAGTTTGCGATTGTGGTGGCCACTGCAGCGACCTTCAGTTACGCACTGGCCGCTAAACCCATGCTGACCCTAGAAGCCGCCATCATTGCAACACTGACTTTGCTGCTCCGCTTCAAGTTCATTCCCAAAATGGAACAAATTGGCTCAGAAATACGCGACAACAGCAACCTGATGGCCATCCCTGAATTTAGAAAAATTCACAAAACCGCCATTTTGATCAACGCCACCCAACTCGTCACCGTCCTGGGTTCTCTCAGCTTGATTTAATTAATTGGGGTCAGATCACAATTAAAAGCATGCTGAACAGAGACTTGTAACTCTTCACCTCACAAAGTACACCATTGCAAACTATTCATCGTTGGCTCTTAGCCTTTACAGGACTCTTGATGAGTGCATG
>CALEYZ010000082.1 GCA_937928195.1 uncultured Limnohabitans sp. | reverse complement strand
CTTCAATGCCCATCATCATGGGCTGGCTGGGGCCGTAAATGTCGGCATCGAGCAAGCCCACACTGGCACCTTCCGCAGCCAGCGCCAGCGCCAAGTTCACGGCGGTGGTGCTTTTGCCCACGCCACCTTTGCCGGAAGCCACGGCCACAATGTTTTTAACCTGCGGTAGCAAGGCCACGCCGCGCTGGGCCGCATGGGCCACAATTTTCATGGTGACGTTGGCCGACACATTGGTCACACCCGGCACCTGTTTGGCCGCTGCAATCAGGGCATTGCGCAAACCAGGAATTTGGCTCTTGGCGGGATAGCCCAATTCGACATCAAAGGCCACATTGCCACCGTCTACGACCAGGTTTTTAAGGGCTTTGGTGGAGACAAAATCTTTGCCAGTGTTGGGATCGATGACCGATTCGAGGGCTTTTTGGAGTTGTTCTGGGGTCGACATGTGAAACTTTCTGCGAATGGCCGGAAGTTTAGCGACATCGGGTGGCTGAAGCCCATAAAATCAAGGATTCCCCTACAAATTGACCCCTCATGTCTGCCTCGTCTGTTTCGAACCTCACTGCTGCCCAGAGACAAATTTTTGTCACGACCGCGTTGCCCTATGCCAATGGCAATTTCCACATCGGTCACATCATGGAGTACATCCAGGCCGACATCTGGGTTCGCGCACAACGCATGCAGGGCCATGAGGTGCATTTTGTGTGTGCCGACGATGCACACGGTGCGCCCATCATGATTGCCGCTGAAAAAGCCGGCATCACACCCCAACAATTTGTGGCCAACATTGCGTCGGGCCGCAAGCCCTACCTCGATGGCTTTCACATTGCATTTGACAACTGGCACTCCACCGATGGCCCGGAGAACCACGAACTGGCGCAACAAATCTACCGCGACCTCAAAGCCGCCGGCCTGATTGCAACCAAAACCATTGAGCAGTTCTTTGACCCCGAAAAGTCAATGTTCTTGCCCGACCGCTTTATCAAAGGCGAATGCCCCAAGTGCGGCGCCAAAGACCAATACGGCGACAGCTGCGAGTCTTGCGGCGCGGTGTACGCACCGACCGAAGTGAAGAACCCCTACTCGGCGTTGTCGGGTGCGACGCCCGTGCTGAAACAATCCGAGCACTACTTCTTCAAACTGTCAGATCCTCGATGTGTTGAGTTCCTCGAAAAGTGGACGCACGAAACATGCCGCTTGCAACCTGAAGTTTTGAACAAAATCAAAGAATGGTTTGCCAAAGACGAAGAAGGCCAAGGCGGCTTGGGCGACTGGGACATCAGCCGTGACGCCCCTTATTTCGGCATCGAAATTCCCGATGCACCGGGCAAATATTTTTACGTTTGGCTGGACGCGCCCATTGGCTATTTGGCTTCGCTCAAAAACTACTTGGACAAAATTGGCGTGGACTACAACGCCTACATCAACAACCCCAAGGTCGAGCAATACCATTTCATTGGCAAAGACATCACGTACTTCCATACCTTGTTCTGGCCTGCCATGCTGCACTTCAGCGGTCGCAAAACGCCCAATGCCGTATACGTGCATGGCTTCTTAACCGTCAGTGGCGAGAAGATGAGCAAGAGTCGCGGCACCGGCCTTGACCCACTCAAGTACTTAAAACTGGGCATGAACCCCGAGTGGTTGCGTTACTACATTGCCGCCAAACTCAATGCTCGCAACGAAGATGTTGACTTCAACCCAGAAGACTTCTTGGCTCGAGTTAACGCCGATTTGGTGGGCAAGTACATCAACATCGCATCGCGCGCTGCAGGCTTCATTGCCAAACGACTGGGTGGCAAGTTGGGCACTGTGTCGGCGGATGGCCAAGCATTGCTGAAACAATTGCACGAAGGTGTGGCCCCCATTGCCAAACTGTACGACGAACGCGACTATGCCAAAGCACTGCGCGAAGTGATGCTATTGGCCGACCGCGTCAACGAATACGTCGACCAAAACAAACCCTGGGAACTGGCCAAACAAGAAGGCATGGATGCACGTCTGCACGACGTGTGCACCACCTGCATCGAAGCCTTCCGCTTGCTCAGCCTCATGCTCAAGCCTGTGCTGCCTTCATTGGCCAGCAACGTCGAAAAGTTCTTGAACATCGAGGCCATGAACTTCACAGATGTGAAAGCTTCACTTGGCGCAGGTCACGCCATCAACGATTACAAGCACTTGATGCAGCGTGTGGATGGGGCCATGCTCGATTCATTGTTCGAAGCACCCGAGCCCGTGGTCGAAGCGGCACCTCTGCCAGGTGGCGAAGCCATTGCGCCCACCATCTCGATTGACGACTTTGCCAAGATCGATTTGCGCATTGCCCAAATTGTTCAATGCGAAGCCGTGGAAGGCTCCACCAAACTCTTGCGCCTCACATTGGATGTCGGCGAAGGCAAACACCGCAATGTGTTCAGCGGCATTGCCAGTGTCTACAAGCCCGAAGATTTGGTCGGCAAACTCACGGTCATGGTGGCCAATTTGGCGCCTCGCAAGATGAAGTTTGGTGTATCTGAAGGCATGGTGCTGGCCGCCAGCCATGCAGATGAAAAAGCCGAACCCGGTATTTATGTCTTGAATCCATGGCCAGGTGCAAAGCCTGGCATGCGTATTCATTGATCACCATGTTCCCCATGATTCGCGGATGGACCAGCGTGACACGCTCGTCCCAAGCCAACATGAGGTTGGGGGCTGTTTTAAGTTTTGTTGCTGGGGCTGCCAATGCTGGCGGATTTTTGGCAGTGGGGCGCTATACCTCACACATGACGGGGGTGGTGTCCTCTGTTTCCGACGATATCGTTCTAGGAAATTTCGCTTTGGTTGCAGTGGGTCTGGGCAGTCTTTGTGCTTTTTTAATGGGCGCCATGTGCACCGCCATTCTGGTCAATTGGGGCCTTCGCAAGCAACTGAGAAGTGCTTACAGTTTGCCTTTGGTCTTAGAGTCGCTGGCGTTGTTAGTATTTGGACTTTTTGGTGCAGCGATGAGTGGCTTTGCCAGTCTTTTTTTGCCCCTGACAGTGATGTTGTTGTGCTTCATGATGGGTTTGCAAAACGCAGTAATCACCAAGATTTCTCAAGCCGAAATTCGCACCACACATGTAACAGGCTTAGTGACAGACCTTGGCATTGAATTGGGCAAATGGGTCTACATCAACCGGCAAAAAGGCGCTTCAGATGTCCGCGCCAATCGGCAGCGATTGAAATTACAAACTCTGTTGATTGCATGCTTTTTTATAGGCGGATTGACAGGCGCTTGGGGGTTCAAAGCATGGGGATATATCACGACATTGCCGTTGGCAGTTCTTTTATGGACAGTGGCAATGCGCCCAGTATTTGATGATTTCCAACTCTGGTTAGTGCGAGCTGAATAACGATGTTTTTCTCTTCTTTTAGGCCACGCCTAGTCGATGAGCTCAGGGGCTACACGCTTCATCGTTTGGCACAAGACATTGTGGCTGGCGTGACAGTTGGTGTAGTGGCTTTACCCTTGGCCATGGCCTTCGCCATTGCCTCTGGCCTCAAACCCGAAGCGGGTTTGTTCACTGCCATCATTGCAGGCTTCATCATTTCTGCACTGGGTGGCAGCAAGGTCCAAATTGGCGGTCCTGCCGGCGCCTTCATCGTCATTGTGTATGGCATCTTGGAACGCTATGGCTTGGCCAATCTGATCATTGCCACGGCCGCATCGGGCGTGCTCTTGTTCATCATGGGCTTGCTCAAATTGGGCACCCTCATTCGCTTCATTCCGGTGGCGGTGGTCATTGGCTTTACCAACGGCATTGCCGTGCTCATCATGCTGTCACAGGCCAAAGATTTTTTAGGCCTCCAAGTAAGCAACATGCCAGCCGACTTCTTTGGCATCTTGCGCGCTTTGAATGACGGTTTGCCCAGCTTTCAACCCACCGCTTTCGCTTTGGCGCTGGGGTCTCTCCTTTTGATTGTGGTGTGGCAACGCACTTTTGCAGCGCGCCCTGAAACATCACAAGCCAAGGGTTTGCGCCGCACATTGCAAGTCATTCCTGGCTCCATTGTGGCCTTGGTGGCAGCCACTTTGGTGGCGCAAAGCTTGAGCTTGCCTGTGGAAACCATTGGCAGCAAATTTGGGGGCATCCCCTCTGCGTTGCCCAGCTTTGTGTGGCCCGAGTTCAGCTTGGCGGCTTTGAAGAACTTGAGCATGCCGATCTTCACCATCACCTTGTTGGGCGCCATTGAGTCATTGTTGTGCGCACGCATTGCCGATGGCCTGATTGGCGACAGGCACAACCCCAATCAAGAACTCATGGCGCAAGGGGTGGCCAACTTTGTCACGCCCTTCTTTGGTGGCATGCCCGCCACAGGCACCATTGCGCGGACCGTGACCAACGTGAAAAGTGGGGGTCGTTCCCCCATTGCAGGCATGGTGCATGCGCTGACCTTGTTGGTGGTGGTGTGGGTGGCCGCGCCGCTGGCCAACCACGTGCCCTTGGCTGCCTTGGCCGCCATTTTGATGTTTGTGGCTTGGAACATGGGTGAATGGCACGCATTTTCTGATTTGAAACAGTTCCGTGCGCCCTATCGCATCACCCTGCTGGCTGTGTTTTTGCTCACTGTAATGGTCGACCTGACAGTGGCGGTTGAATTTGGCTTGTTTGCGGCTTGCGTGACCTTCATTTACCGAATTTCCAACCTCAGCCGGGTGGAGCAACTGTCGCCTGTGGACACCCAAGCCCTGATGGGCCAAGACGGACGCATCAGCGCTTATCGGTTTTACGGCGCTTTGTTCTTTGGCGCGGTCAAACTGGTGGAAGCCATTGAAGACCATTTGCCGCAAAAAGCGGTCATTTTGGACCTCAAAAACATCATTTACATCGATTCTTCGGGGGCCGACGCCCTTGTGGCCTTGGCACACGTGTGTCAAAAACGGCGCGTGCGACTGCTCCTCTGTGGCCTCAACCACCAACCCCTGGACATTGCAAAACGCACAGGTCTGCAAGACCTGGTGGGACACAACTTCAAACCCGATTGGGCAAGCGCCCTAGAAACTGCGCTTTCATCAGAAAACCGATAGCGCCAGCCCGTTAAAATACTGTTATCTCCATAGAAAGCGCTTTGTCATGTCGCTCTTAAACTTTTTCCGTCGTCCCGACTACCGTTCGGATGCCACCCAGTTCATTGATCAGCTGAAGGTCGATCGTCCTCACTTGGACAATGCCCAACAAGAAGCGCGTGCCTTGTTGTGGAATGCATCGGTTGACCGCCATGTGTTGAAAGAATTCAACGCAGGTCGCGTAGCCCAAAAACCTTACGTCTACCAGACCAAAGGTTGAAGCTTTTGGAAAACACGGTCACATCCACGGAGTCGCTTCCCGCTGTTGAAAATACGGCGGGCTTGCCCGAGGTCATCGATCATGTGGCCGTGGCACGCCTGTATGGCGAGCCCTTGTTTTCCATGCCCAACGACCTCTACATCCCACCGGATGCATTGGAGGTTTTTCTGGAGGCCTTCGAAGGTCCTCTGGACTTGTTGTTGTATTTGATTCGAAAGCAAAACTTCAACATTCTCGACATTCCCATGGCAGCGGTCACGCGCCAATACCTCAGTTATGTCGATGAAATTCGCCAGCACAACTTAGAGTTGGCCGCAGAGTACTTGCTCATGGCCGCCATGCTGATTGAGATCAAATCACGCATGTTGCTGCCACCCAAAAAAGTGGCCGAAGGTCAAGAGCCAGAAGATCCGCGTGCGGAATTGGTCCGCCGCTTGCTCGAGTACGAGCAAATGAAAATGGCGTCCATGCAATTGGGCAATTTGCCGCAATACGGCCGCGATTTCTTAAAGGCTCAGGTTTACATCGAGCAAAGTTTGCAACCGCGCTTCCCCGATGTGCATTTGGTCGAGTTGCAAGAAGCCTGGCGCGACATCATGAAACGCGCCAAGTTGGTTCAACACCACAAAATTTCTCGTGAAGAACTCAGTGTGCGCGAGCACATGAGCATTGTCTTGAAGCACCTTCAAGGCCGCAAGTTTGTTGAGTTTGAAAACTTGTTCGACCCCAGCAAAGGCTCGCCCGTGCTGGTGGTGACTTTCATCGCCCTGTTAGAGCTGGCGAAAGAAACATTGATTGAAATTACCCAAGCTGAAGCCTTCGCACCCATTTATGTGCGCTTGGCTTTCACGCCGGTTTAATTGAAGCCACTTCCCCTTTGGCACCTCGCCCCATCAAAGCTGCAACGGCTTCAACGGGCTTCAATTGACCATCGAGCAATGCCACAACGGCTTGCGCAATGGGCATTTCGACGCCAAGCGCTTGTGCGCGCTTGAGCACTGTGCGCGCGCTGTAAACGCCTTCAGCCACGTGACCGAGTGATTGAACAGCTTGCTGTAAATCCATGCCTTGGGCCAACAACAAGCCCACCTTGCGATTCCGACTTAAATCGCCTGTGGCGGTGAGAACCAAATCACCCAAGCCAGACAAACCCATGAAGGTTTCGGTTTTGGCACCCAGCGCCACGCCCAGTCGTGTCATTTCAGACAAGCCCCGGGTAATCAAAGCAGCGCGGGCGTTCAAACCAAGGTTCAGGCCATCGCACAAACCAGTGGCAATGGCCAACACATTTTTCACAGCACCACCCACTTCCACCCCGACAATGTCCTCATTGGCGTACACACGCAAAGTGGGACTGTGAAACGCCTCCACCAAGATTTGGCGCACGCCGGCTTGCTGACTCGCAGCCACCAAGGCAGTGGGCTGGGCTCTGGCCACTTCAAGGGCAAAACTAGGGCCGCTTAAGGCGCCAGCTTGGAGCTGCGGCGCAACTTGCTGACAAACCTCATGCGGCATCGCGCCAGCTTCAATGCCCTGACTGCCTGCTTCAAAACCCTTGCAAAGCCACGCGACCGGCACCTGAACATCTCGCAAAGTGTGCAACATGCCGCGCAATGCAGACATCGGCGTGCCCACCACAATCAAATCGTGTTGTTGCGACCAGCCGGCCAATTCTGAAACAGGGGTGCTGACACATTGCAATGCCGTGGGAAAACTGACGCCAGGCAAATAACGTTCATTGCTTCTGTTTGAATGAAGCGCTTTGGCAGCCGCAGGGTCACGCGTCCACAGTTGAACGGCATGCCCTGTGCCCTCGCGACTGGCGCTGATGGCCAGCGCAGTGCCCCAAGCACCTGCCCCGATGACCGCAATCTTCAGGCTCAAGTTGGGACTCTCGCGAAAAGATTACTGAACTTGGGTTGCAGCGGCAGTTTGACCTGCCGCCTCTGCTTGCTGCTGCTCGTACATGGCTTGGAAGTTGATTTCCGCCAAATGAACAGGCGGAAAGCCTGCGCGTGTGACCATGTCTGCCACGTTGCCGCGCAAGTAGGGGTACACGATTTGAGGGCAAGCAATGCCCATGATGGGCCCCATTTGGTCTTCAGGCAAGTTGCGAATTTCAAAAATGCCCGCTTGTTTGCACTCCACCAAAAACACGGTTTTGTCTTCGATTTTGGTGTGCACTGTGGCTGTGACGCAAATTTCGTAGACACCTTCAGCGGCCTGATTGGCTTCGACACCCAACTGAATGTCCACGGCGGGTTGTTGCTGTTCCAACAAAATGGCCGGTGAGTTGGGCTGCTCCAAAGACGCTTCTTTCAAGTAAACGCGCTGGATTTGGAACACAGGTGTGTTGGCTTCTGACATAAGTAATCTTGATTTGAAAGTGATCATCCCAGCGGCCGCTTGAACAAGCCCCAACCGCGGGTTCAAGTCAGATTATCACCGATGGCGAGGCGCCCCAAGGCCCTCGCCCAAAGATCAATTGGCTTGCAACAACGGCATCAGTCCGCCTTGGGCGTCCAGTGCCATCAGGTCGTCACAGCCGCCTACATGGGTTTCACCGATGAAGATTTGGGGCACCGTGCGGCGGCCCGTGATTTTCATCATGTGCTCGCGAGCTTCGGGTTGTGTGTCCACCCTGATTTCTTCAATCTCGGTCACGCCCTTGGCCTTCAAGACTTGCTTGGCGCGCACGCAATAAGGGCAAACGGCCGTGGTGTACATCTTCACTTGTGGCATATCAACTCCAATGTGGTTGGTAGATTCTTAGGCTTTTTCAACAGGCAGATTGGCTTCGCGCCAAGACTTCAAACCACCCGACAAGGCCTGCGCACGTTCGTAACCCAGCTTTTGAGCCTGGGCTGCAGCACGGCTGGCACGGCCACCCACTTGGCAAACCATGATGACGGGCAGGCTTTTGTTTTTCACCAACTGAGGCAGCTGTTCTTCCAGTTGACCCAAAGGAATGTTTTTCGAACCCACCACATGGCCTTGTGCAAATTCTGCAGGTTCACACACATCGATCACCACCGCTTTTTCACGGTTCATGAGCAAGACCGCTTCGGAAGGTTGCACGCCACCGGCGGCTCCTTTGGTGAGGGCAGGCCAAAAAAGACCCAGGGCAGAGGCCGCAGCCACAGCAACCAACATCCAGTTTTCAATCAAAAAATTCACAAAAAACCCTTAAAAAGTTCACATGCAGCGCATTTGACGGCCGCACGCCAGATTCGAATTCTAAAATGGCGGACGGAAACCCGTATTGTCCTCTCTGATTAAACCTTTCACCATGTACAAATTCGTTCTCATTCGCCACGGCGAGTCCACTTGGAATTTAGAAAATCGCTTCACTGGCTGGACCGATGTTGATTTAACCCCCACCGGCATTGAACAAGCCAAAGCCGCTGGTCGTCTTCTGAAAGCCGAAGGCTATGAGTTTGACTTGGCCTACACCAGCGTCTTAAAGCGCGCCATTCACACGCTGTGGCACACCTTGGATGCCATGGACCGCCAATGGCTGCCTGTGCACAACAGCTGGCGTTTGAACGAGCGTCACTACGGTGCCCTCCAAGGTTTGAACAAAGCTGAAACAGCCAAAAAGTATGGCGATGATCAAGTCTTGGTCTGGCGCCGCAGTTTTGACACTCCGCCACCCGCTTTGGAGCCGCAAGACCCCCGCTGCGAACGCGGTGATCTGCGTTACGCCAAGATCAACGCCCAAGACGTGCCATTGACCGAATGCCTCAAAGACACGGTGGCGCGTGTGGTGCCTTTTTGGACCGAGTCCATGGCACCTGCCATCAAAGCAGGCAAGCGCGTGGTGGTGGCCGCCCACGGCAACTCCATTCGAGCACTGATCAAGTACTTGGACAACATTTCAGACGACGACATCGTGAACTTGAACATCCCCAATGGCATCCCCTTGGTGTATGAGCTCGATGCCAATTTGAAGCCTGTTAAAAAATACTATTTGGGTGATGCCGAAGCGGCGGCCAAAGCAGCCGCGGCTGTGGCCAGCCAAGGCAAGGCCTAATTACCACC
>CALEYZ010000081.1 GCA_937928195.1 uncultured Limnohabitans sp. | reverse complement strand
CAACCAATACGAAGTTGAATCCGAAAACATGGGCGATGCCATGAACTACCTCGAAGACGGCATGGCTGTTGAAGTGGTGTTCTACGACGGCAAGGCCATCTCTGTTGAGTTGCCCACCAGCGTTGAGCGTGAAATCACTTGGACTGAGCCCGCTGTTAAAGGCGACACTTCAGGCAAAGTACTCAAGCCCGCCAAAATTGCAACTGGCTTCGAAGTTCCCGTTCCTTTGTTCGTCAACCAAGGCGACAAAATTGAAATTGACACACGCACAGGCGAATACCGCAAGCGCGTCTAAGGCTCAGACTGGGCCGCAAGCTCAGGCATGCCAAGAACAAGACCTCTTCGGAGGTCTTTTTTTTATTTCAAATTGAACGCGCATGGTTCACAATGCTCGCATGCTATCGACCCACGACCTCCACGAATCCAATGAAGTTGCCAATGCCTATCGTTTGGCATTCAACGACCCTGAATTTCTGCTTCGACCTGAAACGCGCGGCATTCGTTTTCAATTGGAACTTCTCAAACCCGACCTGATTCAATCGGAAGCTGGCATACACAACACCGTGGTGGTCTTTGGCAGTGCCCGTTTCAAAAGTCTGGAACACGCCCAGCATCATTTGCAAGACATCGACCGACTGCCCGAATCACCTCAAAAAAATGAAGCTTTGGGTGTCGCCCAAAGAGACCTGAAGAATGCCAGTTATTACGAAGCTGCTCGGAAGTTCGCCCGCTTGGTTGCGCAAGGCTGTGAGCCGCATCGAATAACCGATCGCCTGACAATTTGCACAGGTGGTGGCGGTGGCATCATGGAAGCGGCCAACCGGGGTGCCATGGAGGCTGGTGCACCATCAGTGGCCATGAACATTTCCTTGCCCCACGAGCAAGTGCCCAATCCGTATGTCACCCCCGAATTGAGCTTTCAATTTCACTATTTTGCGTTGCGCAAAATGCACTTTGCAATGCGTGCCAAAGCCTTGATTTCTTTCCCAGGTGGTTTTGGAACCTTGGATGAGCTGTTTGAAATTCTCACCTTGGTTCAAACCCGAAAAGTTCAGCCAACACCTGTTTTACTTTACGGTTCAACCTATTGGAAACGTCTCATTGATTTTGACTGGATGGTGGAATCGGGCACCATTGCAAAGGAAGACTTGGCTTGCTTTAAGTATGTCGACTCACCAGAAGAAGCTTGGGAAGAAATCAAAAAACTACTGCCCTGCTAATGCGGGCGATGGCTCGCGTGATGAGGCCTGAGCCGCCATGCCTGTGGTGTGCCGCTGGCAACGCAAGCACCAATTACCCAAAACACGACAGACACACCGGCAACGGCGCCTGCTGCACCAAAAATCAAAGGCATGATCACACTGGATGCATTGACTGTCATGATGCGCAAGCCCAGCGCCTCACCTTGTCTGTGAGACGGCGTGATTTGATGCAAAGTGCTCATGATCATGGGCTGAACCACCCCCAACACGACACCCAAACAAACTGAGCAGATGCCCATGGCCATGGCTGATTCGAAAAATGGGTAAATGGCAAAGATCAGGCTGGCGCACACCATGGCCCCCGTGAGCAATCGAAACTCTTGAAGACGACGCGCAATCCAGGGCAAGACCACTCGAATCAGTGCTGAAGCCACTGCAAATGAACCCAAAATAGTACCCACCACAGACGCACTGAACCCGCGCTCGTGACCCAGCACGGGCACCACAAAGGTGTGCACATCCCAGCAAGAAGACAACAACCAATTGACCAGGAGCAAGCGTCGCATCAAAGGCTCATGGAGCAAGTCCCAAACGCGGTTGTTGGCGTGCTCCGGCAGTACCGGCTCTTTGGGTTGTTCTTTCACCTTGCGAATCCAAAACCATGCCACCATGGGCATGATGGCCAACATGACAAAGGCCGCCCTAAAACCACCCGCATCGGCCGGCGTAGCGCCAGCATGGTCAATCAACAAACCTGCGAAAAAAGGCCCCATGAAATTAGAAACAGCAGGGCCAATGGCCAGCCAACTGAAGGTCTCTTTGAGTTGATTGGCATCGCTGGCCATCCGGCCAACGTGACGTTGAAGTGCGATGACCGTGATGCCGGTTGCCCCACCGGTGGCCAAGGCGCCCACACACAGCACAGGGAAGATCGGCCATAAGATGGCCAAACCAGCCCCTGCACAGGCGACGATCACACTGAAGCGAACGGGCTTCTTCAAACCATGCCGGTCCGTAAATCGGCCCGCAGGAATGGCCATGAACACCTGCGTCAGAGAGAACAAAGCGAGCAAAATGCCCACCGCCAAAGCGCTGTACCCCTGCTGCAAGGCCAGCAGCGGTGTAGCCAAACGCATACCTGTCATGCAGGCATGCAGGAAAATTTGACCGCCAATCAGTCTGGCCAGTTCTCTTTTCACGGCGTCTCGCCGTCAGTTTCATCCACCGCCTGCGCCAACAAACCCGGCACCTGTCCTTCCGGCATGGCTTCAACTTGGCGCAGTGCTCGGTGCATTACATTGCTGCGGGTTTGGGCTTTGTCCAAGGTGTTAAGCACCGTCTGTGTTTGCTCTTTCACTTTGGCCAGCACATCGCCAAATTTTCCAAATTCAGTTTTGACAGCACCCAACACTTGCCAGACTTCGCTCGATCGTTTTTCCAAAGCCAAGGTACGAAAACCCATTTGCAAAGAATTCAGCATGGCCATCAAAGTGGTGGGGCCGGCCAATGTGACGCGGTAATCGCGCTGCAAAGATTCAATCAAACCGGGACGTCGCAAGACTTCGGCATACAAACCTTCTGTCGGCAAAAACAAAATGGCAAAGTCGGTGGTGAATGGCGGCTCAATGTATTTTTCTGTAATGGATTTGGCTTCCAATCGCACACGCGCTTCGAGGGCTTTGCTGCACAACTCGGCCTGAATGGCATCCGCGCGCGATTGCGCATCCAGTAAACGTTCGTAATCCTCATTCGGAAACTTGGCGTCGATCGGCAACCAAACCGGCTGACCATCGTCTGATCTACCGGGCAATCGAATGGCAAAGTCCACACGGTTTTTGCTGCCAGGGATGGTGGCACATTGCGCTGAATATTGATCAGGCGCCATCACCTGCTCTAACAAGGAGGCCAATTGCGCTTCGCCAAACATGCCCCGTGTTTTCACATTGGTCAGCAAGTGCTTCAAGTCACCTACGCCTTGCGCCAGAGTGTTCATTTCGCCCAAACCTTTGTGCACTTGCTCTAAGCGATCGGCCACTTGTTTGAAACTTTCACCCAAGCGCGCTTGCAAGGTGGTTTGCAATTTTTCATCCACTGTTTGGCGCATTTCATCCAACTTGGCCGTGTTGCTTTGCTGCAGTTGGGCCAATTGTGTTTCAAGCGTGCCACGCATTTCAGTCAAACGTCTGGCATTGGCTTCCGACAGCTGTTGAACTTGCAATGTGAGTGTGTCAGACAAAGTTTTTTGAAGCAATGACAATTGCTGCGCAAAAGCATCCATTTGACTGTTCTGTGTGCGCGTGGCTTCTGCACTTTGCTGCACCAAGCTTTGTTGAAATGTGCCCAAGGTTTGGATCAACTCTTGACGGCCGCCTCTTGCCGATTCAAGAATGGCGTTGCGCAGTTCTCGCTCCAGACGTTCGTTGGCAGCTTGCAAACCATTGGCCAATTGCACAAACTCCGCCGATGCACTGGCGGGCTGTGCTTGTTTGCGCCACAAAACAAAGAGCAAACCAAGCACCAACACATTGAGGCTTAGCAACATCCAAAGAAGCATTGAATTGTCCATTTACTTGTTGGCAGGCAATTGATTCAAAGGTGTCAGTGCACGGCCTGATGTCAAAAACGCTGTCAAATTGTCAGCCGCCAACTGCGCCATGGCCAAACGTGTCTTGACTGTTGAGCTGGCAATGTGCGGAGTGAGCACGACATTGGGCACTGTCAGTAAGTCTGGATGCACAGATGGCTCGCCTTCAAAAACATCCAGCCCCGCTGCAGCAATTTGCTTATTTTTAAGCGCTTGCGCCAGTGCAGCATCGTCCACGATGCCGCCGCGCGCGATGTTGATCAACGTGGCCGTGGGCTTCATTTTTGCAATTTCAGCTGCGCCAATGCTGTGATGCGACTCCGCACTGTAGGGCACCACCAACACCAAATGATCTGCTGTTTGAAGCAGTGTTTCTTTGTCAACATACTGGGCCTTGCATTCCGCTTCGGTGACCGCGTCAAGTTGGCTACGGTTGTGATAGATGACCTTCATGCCAAAACCCAAAGCACCCCGCCGGGCAATGGCTTGACCAATGCGCCCCATGCCCAAAATACCCATGGTGCTGCCATGAACCTCAGAGCCTGCAAACATGTCGTAACGCCACAGTTTCCAATGGCCTGCGCGCAAGTAATGTTCGCTTTCGGTCATGCGGCGGGCTGTGGCCATCAACAATGCAAAGCCAAAATCGGCTGTGGTTTCCGTCAAGACGTCTGGCGTATTGGTGGCCACCACTCCCAACTTCGTCAATGCTGGTACATCGAAGTTATTGAACCCAACCGCCATATTGGCGGCAATTTTCAGACGCGGTTGTGCAGCCAAGACCTGGCCGTTCACAGGGTCCATGCCCGTCGTCAACACACCATCATGCTGACTCAGCGCCAACTTCCAAGTTTCTGTAGTCCAGGGTGTGTCCGATTGATTGTCGGAGACTTCAAAGTGCACAGACAGCGCATCAATGACCGATTGAAAAATGGGGCGAGCCACCAACAGCTTAGGTTTCATCAATTTCTTTCTCTGTGTTCATTTGAATACGAATTCGGGTCAGTGCGTCATTTGGTATTGAATGATGTAGAAAATGGCGCCGCCAAAATACCCCACCAAGGCCAGCAAACTGATCTTCTTGGCATACCAAAGGAAATCGATTTTTTCCAAACCCATGGCGGCCACACCCGCTGCAGAGCCAATGATCAAAATTGACCCCCCCGTGCCTGCGCAATAAGCCATGAACTCCCACAAGAAGCTGTCTGCTGGGTACTGCGCCAAGCTGTACATGCCCATGGATGCTGCCACCAGCGGCACGTTGTCGACAACAGCACTGACCAAGCCAATCAAGATGACAATGATGTCCAAACGCCCCACCACATCGTTCAGCCATTGTGCAACCGCCGTCAGAATGTGTGCGTGCTCCAGACTGGCCACAGCCAACAAAATGCCCACGAAGAATAAAATGGAACTCATGTCAATTCGCGTTAAAGCGCTGACCAAGGTGAGGTGCTCTTTGTCTTCATCTGTCTTGTGGCGGTGCACCAGATCACCCACCAACCACAGCAAACCCAGGCCAAACAAAATGCCTAAAAAAGGTGGCAAATGGGTCAGCGTTTTGAAAGCAGGCACCGCCACCAAAATACCCAACCCCATGAAGAACATCAATTGACGTTCAAAGGATGTGGTTTCAATTTGTCCGTGGTTCATTTCTCGTGCGGGCGCCTCCACCATGCGGCCACGCAAGGTCCATGCAGTGACCGCCAAAGGGACCAACAAATTGATCATCGAAGGAATGAACAAGCCTTTCATGATTTCAACTGTGGTGACTTGACCACCAATCCACAACATGGTGGTGGTGACGTCACCGATCGGCGTCCAAGCCCCCCCCGCATTGGCAGCGATGACAATCATGCCGGCAAAGAACAAGCGATCTTCTCGTTTGTCGAGTAACTTTTTCATCAATGACACCATCACAATGGTGGTCGTCAAGTTGTCCAAAATAGAACTCAGAAAAAAGCTGACAAACCCCACCAAGCACATCAAACTCGAAAGTTTTGTAGTTTGAATGCGCTTGGTAATCACTTCGAAGCCATCATGCGCATCCACCACCTCTACGATGGTCATGGCCCCCATTAAGAAAAACACAATTTGAGCCGTTGACATGAGCGACTCACCCATGGCCGCCTCCACCACTTTGGCGTCAGGACCTGCAATGGCATAAACGGTCCACAGCAAGCCAGCACCAATCAGGGCTGTTGCTGACTTATTGACTTGAATGGGATGTTCGAATGCGATGGCCGCATAGGTCAATACAAAAATGAAGATCAGCACAGTGCTCATTGAATGTCCTCAATTTCAAAAACTTGTCGGAGGTAGGCTAAATAATTTTGATCTTCGCACATGCCTTTGCCAGGCGTGTCTGACAGCTTGGCAACGGGTTGGCCATTGCACTTCACCATCTTGATCACAATCTGCAAAGGCTCATAACCCAAGTCGTTGGTGAGATTGGTGCCAATGCCAAAGGCCAACAAACAACGGCCATTGAACTGCCGGAACAAATCGATGGTTTTGGGCACTGTGAGCCCATCGCTGAAGATCAATGTTTTGGTGAGCGGATCCACTCGATTGGCACGGTAATGCGCAATCATGCGTTCACCCCAAACAAACGGATCGCCACTGTCATGACGGGCACCATCAAACAATTTGCAGAAGTACATGTCAAAGTCACGCAAAAACGCATTGAAGCCGTACACATCACTGAGCGCAATGCCAAGGTCACCTCGGTATTCCCGGGCCCAGGACTCAAAGGCGAACACCTGACTGTCGCGCAAACGTGGCCCTAAGGCCTGACAAGCCTGTAAATATTCATGCGCCATGGTGCCCAAAGGCGTGAGGCCCAACATGTAAGCAAAGTGCACATTGCTGGTGCCGGCAAACTGGCCAGTGGGTCCCGAGCCAAGGCGACCGATCAAGACACGCAAGACCTCCTCATGCCAGGCACGAGAAAATCTGCGGCGCGTGCCGTAATCGGCAATTTTCAAAGCCTTGAGATCACCGGCTTGCAATTGTTTGATTTTGGTGTCGAGGCGGCTGCGGCCCTGCAACAAGTCAGGCAAGCGCTGTGTGTTTCTGAAGTAGACCTCGTTCACAATGGCCAATACAGGAATCTCAAACAGAATGGTGTGCAGCCAAGGCCCCTGAATCACAATGTCAATTTCGCCCGCCAGATTGGGTGTGACTTGAATGTATTTTTCATTCAGCCTGAACAGGCCCAAGAAGTCGACAAAGTCGCTTTTGATGAAGCGCAGAGACCGCAGGTAGGCCAGCTCATCTTCTTTGAAATGCAAACTGCAAAGCGATTTAATTTCGCTGCGAATCTCATCCACAAAGGGTGCCAATTCAACACCTGGATTGCGACACTTGAAACGGTACTCAACCTGTGCACCTGGAAATTGATGCAACACCACCTGCATCATGGTGAACTTGTAAAGGTCCGTGTCCAGCAAACTGGTAATGATCATGTCGAAAAATGGCTGAGAAGTTGACCCCCCAGTGTACGTGAAGCCAGTCACTTTCACCCGTCGCCAAGTTCAAGATCAAGGTGCTTTTGAGGGCAACTCAATGCTGAGTGCGCCCTGGCAACACGGCGCCAGGACTCAATGCACCACCCGCCAAGTTCAGCACTTGATCGGCCAACGCGTTCAAGGTCTGGTTTTGCTCCGCAATGAAGAGCGTGAAGCCGTCCTGTTTCAAGCGTGCCAAAGCCCTTGCAATGGACTGCACCAACACCGGCGAAATGCCCTCACAAGGTTCGTCCAGCAACAGCATGTGGGCCTGTGTCATCAAGGTTCGACCTAAGGCCAGCATTTGCTGCTCACCCCCACTCATTTGAGCGGCAGGTCGCTCCAGCATGCCTTCCAAAGCTGGGAACAAAGCCAGTACGTCATTCAAACGCACGGGCGCCGGTCCTTGGGCATGTTGTTTTTGGACCCGAGGGATGGCAATCTCCAAATTTTGACGAACTGTGAGTGCAGAAAAAAGCCGTCGATCTTCGGGCACATAACCCAAACCGCGCTGTGATCGCTCATGCGGCGCCAAGCTCATCAGGCGCTCCCCTTGCCACAGAATTTCCCCTTGCACCTGCGGCATCAGTCCCATGATGGCCTTGAGCAACGTCGACTTACCTGCGCCATTCAAACCTTGAACCAGCACCATGCTGCCTCTTGGAACTTGGAAAGAAATCTCAAACAAAGCTTGCGCTTGACCGTAGTGCGCACTGAGATGACGAACTTCAAGCATGCGATTGGCCCTCACTCAGTGCAAAGTTAGAACCCAAATAACGCTCGCGAACCAAAGGGTTGGCAGCCACTTCATTGGGCAAACCTTGCGCAACCAATTGACCTTCCATCAGGACCAAGACCCGATCGGCCACACCAAACACGGCATCCATGTTGTGCTCTGTGTACAGCACTGTGGTGCCCTGCGCCGTCAATTGCCGCACACGCAACATCATGTCTTGTCGCTCCTCGGGTGACAAACCCGCAGCAGGCTCGTCCAACAGCAACAGCCCTTGCGCTGGTTGCGGCAAACCAGCCATGGCCATGGCCAATTCCAAACGTTTTTTGTTGCCGTAAGACAAATTGGCGGCTGATGTGTTCAGCGCAGACGGCCCTAAATCGGCCAATCCCATGGCTTGGACCCAATGGGCTGCCGCCTCATGCTCGGAATCGTCCAAGACATCCAAAGCAGAGACCCCATTTGCCGCCTTCAACACCAGCTGCAAGTTTTGCATCACAGTCAGTGCCTCAAAGACTTGGGCCACTTGAAACGTACGACCAATGCCCATGTCACGACGATCTGTGACCGGAACATTCGTCATATCTTGTTCACGCCAAAGCACAAGTCCTTGGTCTGGCGTTAGCTGGCCAGCAAGGCAAGCAAAGCAAGTCGATTTGCCGGCCCCATTGGGGCCAATCAAGGCAACGCATTCACCTTGGTGCAACTCAAAGTCCACGCCTCTCAAGGCATGCACACCGGCGTATTGGTACTGCAAATGATTGACTGTCAGCACGCGGCTCATGTTCGCCCCTTGTGAGCAGTCAATTGTTTGTTAGAAACAAGCAAAAGGCCTTCGGGGGCAAATACCATCAAAGCCATGATGAGCAAACCCAAAAAACCTCGCCAGTAGTCAAAATGTCGCCCCATCTCGGCGCCAAGCCCAACCAAGAAGGTACTGCCAGCCAAAGCGCCCAGCCAATGGTGCACACCACCCAACAGGACCACCATCAAGGCATCCACAGAACTGGCCACCGATGCGACTGAGGGGAACACCGCGCCTTTGCTGATGGTCCACAAACCACCTGCCAAACCAGCCACTGAGGCACTGAGCCAAAACACGCGATTGTTCAAGCTTGTGACGCGCAAGCCGCTGGCCGAGGCACGCAGTGGCGCATCGCGACCTGCCTGCAATGCCGCACCCATGCTAGACCGAACCAACCTGGCAAAACCCAATATGGACAAGGCGCACAAAGCCACCAAGCTCCATTGAAATGCGGTGCGCGAGGTATTGGCCAACAACTGCAAGCCAATCAAGCCGTTGTCGCCCCCTGTCACCTGGGTCCACTGGCTGGCACTGGCCCACACCATTTGTGCAAAAGCCAAGGACAACATGGCCAAGTAAACCCCTGCACTGCGTTGCAGCAAACTGGACATGGCAAAAGCTGCCAAACCTGCACACCCCATGCCACACAGCGCCGCCTGAACGGCATTGAAACCCCAGTGCAAATGACTTAAGGCCGCAGCATAAGCCCCCAGACCAAAGTAAGCTGCATGGCCAAAACTGACCCAGCCCGACAAAGCCATCATGGCTTGCAAACTCAGGCCAAACAGCATCATGATGAAAATGTCCTCCATCACGTGTTGGGTGTATTCATCGGCCAGCATCAGCACCATGCTCAAAATAAGCCACAAGCCGCCAGCGATCAACATCATGACGGGTTGTGAGAACAGGCCTTGAAAGCTTGCAACTTTTTCTCGCGGCGCTGCGCCTGGCAATTCCCCCATCAATCCTTGTGGCCGCCACACCAAAACCAACGCCATGGTGAAAAAGATCAAGACCAAGGTGGCTTGGGGAAAGAAATAAATACCAAAGGCATGCACGCAACCGATCAACACCGCTGCATAAAAAGCACCCGAAATACTGCCCAAGCCGCCCATGACCACCACCACAAATGTTTCAACCACCATTTGCAAATCCATTTGCAAATTGGCAGGCTCACGCGGCAGCTGCAATGCGCCAGCCAGTCCGGCCAGGCCACAGCCCAACACCACCACACTCAGCATCAAAGGGGCAGGGTTCACACCCAATGCGTCCAACATGTCACGGTCTTGTGTGGCTGCGCGCACTTGGCGACCCCAACGGGTTTTTCTCAACAAAAGATGCAAGGCCAGCCAAACCAGAGGCCCCAACAGCAAGGTGAGCAATTGCCATTGCGGAAAAAAATCTTCGCCGATTTGAACAGCCCCCTTCAATCCTGGAAAGCGCGGCGCAAAGATTTCAGCTGGCCCCATCCAAGCCAACAGCCCATCGTGAATCAGGAGACTCAGGCCAAAAGTCGCCAGCAAAGGATAGAGCGGCGGAGATTGACGCAAAGGACGAAACAAACACCACTCGGCGACAGCACCCAAGGCCGCAGCGCTCAATGCACCGATCAGCATGGCAGCTACGTAAAGGCTGGCAATCTCTGACCAAGCAGGCAACCATTGGGTGACAAGCTGCCCCGCCACCATGGCACCCAGCATGAAGAAACTACCGTGTGCAAAATTGACAATGCGCGTGACACCAAAGACCAAGGTCAGGCCGGCCGCCATCATGAACAGCGTGCTTGCATGGCTGAGGCCATTCAAGCATTGAATGAAACCAAAACTCATTCAACCCAATGTGTGAAGTCGCGTGCATCCACGCGGGTTGTTTTGAAAGTGTTCACCAAAGCGGATTCATCTGCATAGCCCAGCGACATGCCGCACACAATCATTTCATTGTCACCCGCACCAATGTGCTTGAAAATGATTTTGGCAAAGTTATTCCATGCAGCTTGCGGGCATGTGTGCAAGCCACGAGCACGCGCTGCCAACATCACACTTTGCAAGAACATGCCGTAGTCCAACAAACTGCCGCGGCCCATCACCTTGTCAATCGTGAAGATCAAGCCTACAGGCGCGCCAAAGAAACGGAAATTTTGTTGGTGTTGCAAATGCATTTTTTCTTTGTCACCTTTGCCAATGCCCAACACACCATACAAACCAAAGCCACACTCCCGGCGGCGGTCAATGAAAGGGCTGACCCATTTGCTGGGGTAGTAGTCGTATTCTTCCGCGTAGTCTGCCGCCAAGGCGGGGTTGGCCGCCATGGCATTGTGGGCCTCGCACACTTCGCTCACCAAGTTGTCTTTGGTGGCGCCTTGCACCACATAGACTTTCCATGGTTGTGTGTTGGTCCCACTGGGCGCACGAGCAGCCACTTGGAGCAAATCTTCCAACACTGATTTTTCAACAGGTTTGTTTAAGAATGCACGAGCCGAAAATCGACTCAAGATGGCGGCATCGACGCTGTGGGCATCGGCCACCACTGTGCTAACTTGTGATGAAGTGAGTTCTTTCATGAGAGGGTCTCCAAGACTTGAATAAAGGATGTGGGGAGAGCTTGTGGACGGCGCGTTTCTTTGTTGACATACACGTGCACAAAGTGGCCACGCGCAGCAGTGAGTGCTTCGCCTTGTGCAAACAATCCAACTTCATAACGCACACTCGAGGTTCCGCGGTGCGCCACACGAATGCCCGCCTCAATGGTTTGTGGAAATGCCAGTGGCGCAAAATAATTGCATTGCGTCTCCACCACCAAACCGATGGTGTCGCCCTGATGGATGTCCAAGACGCCCTGCTCGATCAAGTGCGCATTCACAGCGGTGTCAAACCAACTGTAATAAACGACATTGTTCACATGGCCATACACATCGTTGTCCATCCAACGGGTGGTGATCGGTCTAAAGGCACGATAAGCACTTCGCGGCAAAGGCGCTGGTTTGGCTTTGAGCGGCTGAGATTCGGTTGAGGTCATAGGCCCCGATTTTGCCAGTGAAGCCAGTGCTCAAACGCAAGTCGCCATGTGTTCATTTGCACCTGCACCGTTTGCGTCAAATCGCGGCCATAGCCGCCGCCCATGCAAATGAACATCGGCAAGCCAAGGGTTAGAACCCAATCAAAGACCCGTTGATCTCGGGCTTTCATGCCCGCCTCTGTCAGCTTAAGCCGACCTAAACGATCGCCTTCGTGGGCATCGGCGCCGGCCAAATAGATGACAAACTTCGGTTGGAAGCGGTCCAAGACTTGGTTGAAAGCGCCGTCTAGCGCTGCCAAGTAGGCATCGTCTGAGCACCCATCTGGCAATCCAACGTCCAAATCGCTGTCGACTTTGCGGAAAGGAAAGTTCTTCTCACCGTGCAAAGACAGCGTGAAGACACTGGGGTCATTGGCAAAAATAGCCGCCGTTCCATTGCCTTGGTGCACATCCAGATCAATCACCAAGACTTGCAGCACCTGCTTAGCGGCCCGGAAATGCTCCATTTGAAGCACCCTGGCTGTGACCGCAATGTCGTTGAACACACAAAATCCACCCCCTTGGTCGGCGCTGGCATGGTGGGTTCCCCCCGCTAAATTGCCTGCAATCCCTTCCCGCATGGCCGCTCTGGCCGCCGCGATAGAGGCACCGGCAGACCGAACGGAACGCTCAGCCATGGCAGGGGTCCAAGGAAAACCAATTTCCCGCAGCGCCTGAGGGCTGAGTCCGCCCGTTTTGACGGCATGGACATAGTTGGGGCTGTGCGCCAAGGCCAACTCCCCCTCTGTGGCCGCCGGTGCTTCCAGCATTTCAATGCCCGTCAGCTCAAATGCCACCCGCTCTCTGAGCATGCTGTACTTGGCCATGGGAAAGCGGTGTCCCTCTGGCAAGGGAAGCACAAAATGATCTGAATAGAAGGCCTTCATGACCCGATTGTGACTAATTTCAATTTCTAGAACGCCGACTCTAAAATGCTGCATCGCAACAAAAAACCCTTGTAATTGGCTTCAGAGTCCCTAAAATTCGATCCATGCTGCACTGCAACAAGATGTTAGGCCAAGCGTTAAGCAAAGCCGGTTCGGAGCAGTCCTTTGAAACTTTTTTAAATTAATGGAGAAATCATGATGACCACTGAACAAATCGTTGCATCCCACAAAGCCAATGTCGAAACCCTCTTCGGTTTGACATCCAAAGCCTTCGAAGGCGTTGAGAAATTGGTCGAATTGAACCTGACTGCCACCAAAGCTGCTTTGAGCGAGTCTGCACAAAGCACCAAAGCTGCCTTGAGCGTGAAAGACGCACAAGAGTTGTTGGCTTTGCAAGCCAACTTGTTCCAGCCTTTGGCCGAAAAAACAGCGGCTTACAGCCGTCACTTGTATGACATCGCTTCTGGTACTTCTAACGAATTCACCAAAGCTTTGGAAGCTCAAACTGCTGCTGCTCAAAAGCAATTCGCTAACTTGGTTGACTCTGCAACTTCCAACGCACCTGCTGGCTCTGAGACAGCCGTTGCCGTGATGAAGAGCGCCGTGTCTGCCGCTAACAACGCTTACGAATCAGTTCAAAAAGCTGTGAAACAAGCCACTGACATGGCCGAAGCCAACATGGCTGCTGTGACCAACACAGCTGTGAACACTGCCAAGACTGCCGCTAAAAAGCGTTAATCAGCAATGATCGGACTGTGACTTGCAAGCCAAGTCACTGTCAAATTAAAAAAGCCGGTATCAACCGGCTTTTTTTTCGTCCTCGATGACCTCGCTCGGTCAGTACTCAAGGTTTGGCTGCATAGCCCGCCAAAATTTCTTTCAGTCGTGGCAACTGCTTCTGCATCGCCTCACGACCCGCTTCTATCGATCGACGTCGCGCCGCAAAGTCCGCACTTTTAACCCCCATCAAAGCAGGTTTAACCACCACATCGGCATCCTTCAACAACACGGTGTTCAAACTTTTGCCCATGATGTTGAAAGTTTGCATCAGGATTTGAAACGTGTCAGAGGCTGGACTGCCTTCTGGATCGGTCGAAATGTCCACAGCGATCACCACATTGGCCCCCATGTCTCGCGCTTGGCGGACAGGCACTGGCGACACCAGCCCCCCATCCACATACTCTCTCGCCCCAATTTTGACGGGTTGAAAAACAGCAGGCACCGCACTTGAAGCACGGACGGCAGAACCTGTGTTGCCACGACGGAATAACACAGGCTCGCCACTGTGCAAATCTGTGGCCACAATGCCCAAAGGTATTTTCATTTGCTCAATCAAACGCCCCCCTACCTGGGTGTTGACATAGCGCGCTAAGGCTTCGCCACGCAATGCACCACGGTTTAGGATGGGCATCATCCAGTCGGTGATTTCTGCCTCTTCCATGGTCTCAGCGATGCGCTTGAGTTGTGCGCTGCTTTTGCCACTGGCGTACAAAGAAGCGACCAAACTGCCTGCCGATGTACCCACCACCAACTCGGGTTGAATGCCCGCTTCTTCCAGCACTTGAATGACACCGACATGGGCAAAACCCCGTGCAGCACCACCGCCCAATGCCAATCCTAAGTGCAGAACTTTAGGTGGCGCAGGTGGCTCTGCCGTTGCGGTCACACTGGTGGCATCGGCTGAACTTTGATTGGTTTTAGAGGGGCCAACTTCTGGCGCTTTGACACTGGCACAACCGGCCAACAACAAGGCACTCGCAAGTCCCAGCAACGCCGACCTCCGAGACAGCCACCTTGGGAGGCGATTCAAACAGCGCGCAGACATGAGCTTGACTTGCATAATGATGGACAGACGATTGAGGATCTCAAAAAATGGAAAACAGCACCACACACGCTTCACGCTGGCCTTCAGGCTTCATTGCCTTTGGCGCTTTTTCTGCGGCCATTTCGGTGATTGCATCTGCCTATGCAGCGCATGGCCAGAGTTTATACGGCAGTTCACCGGCCATGGTTCAATCGGCCCTGCATTTGATGCAATTCCATGCCTTGGGTTTGATTCTGGTGGGCATTCTGTTGAATTACAGGCCACAAGAAAAACGCCTGCGGGTGGCAGGCGTTTTGTTCATACTGGGCAGCCTTCTGTTCTCGTGCAACATATTGCTACGGGCTTGGCACGACATCCAAACCTTCCGTGCCCTGGTGCCGTGGGGCGGCACCTGTTTCATCTTAGGCTGGTTGGCCTTGGGCTTGGCTTATCTGCGAAAGCTCAAGCCGCAACCGGCGTCCGAATCAGGTGATCAAACGCGCTGAGTGCCGCTTTGGCGCCCTCACCGGCCGCAATCACAATTTGTTTGTAAGGCACGGTGGTGCAATCGCCCGCAGCAAACACACCAGGCACATTGGTGTGGCCTTTGGCGTCCACCACGATTTCACCAAATTTGCTCAGCTCGATGGTGTCTTTCAAGAATTCGGTGTTGGGCACCAAACCAATTTGAACGAACACACCTTCTAAGGCGACGTGATGTTCTTCTCCTGAAGCACGGTCTTTGAAACGAATGCCATTCACCACACTGCCGTCACCCGTAATTTCGGTGGTTTGTGCATTGGTGTGAATGGTCACATTGTTCAAGCTCTTGAGCTTGTTCACCAGCACCGCATCGGCTTTCAGTTGATCGGCAAATTCAATGACCGTAACGTGCGCCACAATGCCGGCCAAGTCAATGGCCGCTTCAATGCCAGAGTTGCCACCACCAATGACGGCGGTTCGCTTGCCTTTGAACAAAGGACCATCGCAATGCGGGCAGTACGCCACCCCTTTGTTTTTGTATGCTTGTTCGCCAGGCACATTGACATTGCGCCAGCGAGCGCCGGTTGACAAGATCACGGTACGGGCACTCAGGGCGCCACCGTTTTCCATCTGCACTTGAATCAATCCGCCTGGCTGAGTGGCTGGTACCACTTTGGCAGCCTTCTGCAAATTCATGATGTCGACACCGTAGTGACGCACTTGTGCTTCCAAGGCGGCACCAAACTTGGGACCATCGGTTTCTAAAACAGAAATGTAATTTTCAATGGCCATGGTGTCGTTCACTTGGCCGCCAAAACGTTCTGCGGCCACCCCCACGCGAATGCCTTTGCGTGCAGCATACACAGCGGCTGCAGCACCTGCTGGGCCACCGCCCACTATCAACACATCGAAAGCTTCTTTGGCACTCAGTTTGGCGGCTTCACGGTCTGCTGCGCCCGTGTCCAATTTGGCCACGATCTCTTCGACGCTCATGCGACCTGAACCAAACACTTTGCCATTCAGGAACACCATGGGCACTGCCATGATTTCGCGCTCTGTCACTTCTTGTTGGAAGGCACCGCCTTCAATCACCACCGTCTGAACTTTGGGATTGAAGATGGCCATGAGCGACAAGGCCTGCACAACGTCGGGGCAGTTGTGGCACGACAAGGACATGTAGACCTCGAAGTTGAAATCGCCGTCCAAGGCCTTGATGGCATCCAGCACATCTTGCTCAACCTTGGGTGGATGGCCTCCCGTCCAGAGCAAGGCCAAGACCAAAGAGGTGAACTCGTGGCCCAAAGGCAAGCCCGCGAAACGAACGCCCTGCGCTTCACCATTGCGTGCCACCACGAAGGACGGTTTGCGTGCGTCGTCACCAGAAGTGTCCAAGCTGACTTTGTCAGACAAGCTGACAATGGTTTCAAGCAAGCTGCGCATTTCCACGCCGGTCTCGCTGTCGTCCAAGGAGGCGATCAAACGAATGGGCGCGCGCAGCATGCCAAGGTAAGTTTGCAATTGCGATTTGAGTGTGTCATCTAACATGGGGTGCTCCTAATGCGGTGTCAGTTTCGAGTCGATGCGCTGCCAGACCCACGCTTGAACATGGGTCTTTCAGCTGCGACTTAAAGGGGAAGTTGAGGGCAAGACACACAGCCAGGTTTTGACCAGATGCCCTTCCCTCAACGCCCTGTTGTCAGGGCCTTGAGGTGATCGGCACCGCTTTCACAGCGCCGATCTGTTTTTGAAATTAGATCTTGCCGACCAAGTCCAATGAAGGTGTCAAAGTCTTAGCGCCTTCTTTCCACTTCGCAGGGCACACTTGACCTGGGTTTGCAGCTGTGTACTGGGCAGCAGTCAACTTGCGCAATGTTTCAGACACGTCACGTGCGATTTCGTTGGAATGCACTTCCATGGTCTTGATGATGCCTTCGGGGTTGATGATGAAGGTACCGCGCAATGCCAAGCCTTCTTCAGCAATGTGCACGCCAAAAGCATTGGTCAATTGGTGAGTAGGGTCGCCCACCAATGGGAACTTGGCTTTGCCCACAGCGGGCGAAGTCTCGTGCCACACTTTGTGTGAAAAGTGTGTGTCGGTTGTCACGATGTACACCT
>CALEYZ010000080.1 GCA_937928195.1 uncultured Limnohabitans sp. | reverse complement strand
TTATGTATGACTTGTTCATAGCACCACGTGGATGGTGTGGCCACCTTTGCCCGGTAGGTGCCATGTACAGCCTGATAGGTCATCAAAGCTTCTTGCGTATCTCTGCGCAACACAGCAGTCGTTGCAACGACTGCGCAGAATGTTATGCGGTCTGTCCAGAACCTCATGTGATCCCTGTGGCACTCAAGGGCAAAGAAGGCGCGTCACCCTTGATTGTTAATTCAGATTGCACATTGTGTGCAAGGTGTGTGGACGTCTGCGCACCCGAAGTGTTTTTGTATTCCCATCGTTTCAATCACAAAAGAGACTGACCATGAAAAACCTCTTTCATCAAATCATTCATGCATCCGTGCTTGTCTTTTTGCTTGGCCTTGTCGCAGTGTCGAATGCAATCGCTGCTGACACGGCGCCAGTGAAACTTCAAGGTCTACGGGGCGGCACGCCTATTGTGCAAGACAATGGACCCAATGCCTTTAAGCAAGAACGCGATCATGGGCCATCAGATCGTGACTTTGTTCAACAGCCGCCTTTGGTTCCTCACACCATTCAAGGTTATCAAATTACTGCGAATTTCAATAAATGCATGGATTGCCATGCTTGGCAAAAAACCAAAGCCAGTGGAGCCACCAAAGTCAGCGTGACTCATTTCCGGACACGTGAGGGGCAGGAGTTAGACAACATTTCACCTCGTCGCTATTTTTGCACTCAGTGTCATGTTCCACAAACAGATGCCAAGCCATTGGTTGAGAACACATTTCAGCGTGCGCGCGGACTTCAGTGATGGGAGAGAAATCTATGTCTGATATTCCAAAGAATAAATCGAAGTTGGCCGTCATTTGGACGCGCTTTAGAGCCTTGATTCTCACAACTGGTTTCCTCATCGGTGCTGGTGGATTTGTTTTTGGTGTGTTGTTTTGGGGCGGTTTCAATACAGCTCTTGAACTTACAAATCGTGAAGAATTTTGTATTTCCTGCCATGAGATGAAGGAAAACGTCTATATGGAATATCGAAATACTGTTCACTATCAGAACAGAACGGGTGTCCGCGCAACTTGTCCTGATTGTCATGTCCCTAAAGAATGGGGCCCAAAAATGATCCGAAAAATTCAGGCAAGCAACGAAGTGCTGCACAAGCTACTTGGCAGCATTGACACCCCTGAAAAGTTTGAAGCGAAGCGACACGAGTTGGCTCAGCATGAATGGGACAGAATGAAGCGAACAGACAGTCGCGAGTGCCGAAATTGCCATAACTTCACATTCATGGACTATGCTGAACAGAATAAACGATCTGCCACAATGCATCAGCAGGCGTTCAATGAAGGAAAGACTTGCATCGATTGCCACAAGGGTATCGCACACAAACTTCCTCAAATTGAACAACACATTGGGGCGGCAAAAGAACATCCTGCACAAATGCCTAAGTCGGAGTCAAAACCCTGACAATTCAATCCAACTTAAAAGCGCCATCATGGCGCTTTTTTTTCATGCTTGATCCTGCGCTTCACTCATGTTCATGGCTTGTGTAGGACAAGTCGCAACGCAATGCCCGCAACCGGTACATACAGCCTTGCTTAGCTCAGGTAGTGCGATGCCACCCAGAACTGGTCTGAATCGAATAGCGCTGTGATCACAAGTTTCTCCGCAAATTCGGCATTCCACATTTTTTTGAGCCAAACAATTTGAGTCAATCATGACTTTCCAGCGCCATGGCAGTCTCTGCGGCGTGATGTT
Organism: uncultured Limnohabitans sp.; assembly: GCA_937928195.1. Lineage (GTDB taxonomy): Bacteria > Pseudomonadota > Gammaproteobacteria > Burkholderiales > Burkholderiaceae_C > Limnohabitans_A. The sequence continues at coordinate 9,820 of CALEYZ010000080.1, read as the reverse complement.
CAACGCTTTGGGGTGGCAGGCCTCCACGCACTTGCCACATTCATTGCATCCGTTGGCTGTAAAACGCACTTCAGGGTAGCCAGCATCTCCTGCAAAAATAATCTGAGTCGGGCAAATTTCAATGCAGGCATTGCAACGAGTGCACATTTCAGTGAAATTCTTCTCGTTTCCCGCGACCCAGGGTGGACGAGGGATTGGCGCAGAGGATTCGACAGAAATTTTGCCTCTGAGAAATAGTCTTCGAGCCGGGTCCATTGAAGTTCTGAAGGTCGCTGTTTGTATGGTTCTATTATGAGCCACCGCTTCGATTATTTGCGAGACATCCATCTCGTCCTGGCTTGAAGCGTGTTGATGCGCATGATAATCGGCGTATGTCGATACTCTCGCCTTTGCCACCCGTCATCATTCTTTGCACCCTCAACGCAAAGTACATTCACGCGTCACTGGGCCTGAGATACCTCATGGCCAACATGGCGCGCCATGGCAGTCAAGACTTGGCAGATCGAACGGCATTGGTCGAGTTCACACTTGCCAAGCCATTGTCAGACATGGTTTCACAGCTCTTGTTGACATTGGGTGAACCGCGTCCAGGTCAGGTGCAAGTGATTGGCTTCGGGGTCTATATTTGGAATGTGCTCCAAACGACCGAGCTAATTCGTGTGTTGAAAGCCGAGCGCCCAAGTCTGAAGATTGTTGTTGGCGGTCCAGAAGTGAGCCATGAGACTGATCTGCAAGAGATTGTGCAACTGTCTGATCATGTCATTACCGGTTGGGGCGATGTGAGTTTCCCCAAACTCTGCCGGCAACTGGTCGACGGACCGCAGCCATTGATGAAGGTGATCCAAGGCGAACAGCCTCCTATGGATCAAATTGAGTTGCCGTATCGGCAATTTACGGACGCTGACCTCGCCAATCGACTCTTGTACGTGGAAGCTTCCCGGGGCTGTCCTTTTAAGTGTGAGTTTTGTCTCAGTTCTTTGGACAAAACAGCATGGGCATTTGACTTGGCGCCGTTTCTCCTAGAACTTAAAACGCTCTATGCACGGGGCGCAAGAAACTTCAAATTTGTTGACCGTACTTTCAATTTGAAAATTGAGGCCTCGGTACAAATTCTTCAGTTCTTTTTAGACAGATTGAATGAACCGGGTGCTGAAAGTTTGCTGGTGCATTTCGAAGTCATTCCAGACCATCTGCCTGACAAACTCAAAGCCTTGATTGTCCAGTTTCCACCGGGTGTGCTGCAGTTCGAGGTGGGCATTCAAAGCTTTAACGAAACCGTGCAGAAGCTGATTTCCAGGCGTCAAGACAATGCGCAAACTGAGGCCAACTTGCGTTGGCTGATCAATGAGTCCAATGCGCACCTCCATACAGATTTGATTTTTGGTCTGCCTGGTGAAACCCTAGACAGTTTTGCGACCGGCTTTGACAGGCTGATGGCCATCGGCCCCCAAGAAATTCAATTGGGCATCTTGAAACGTCTGCGGGGAACGCCGATTGCACGACACACAGCGCCATTTGAAATGGTCTATGACGAACAGCCTCCGTATGTGGTTCGTCAAACCAAAGACCTCGACGCCGCAACATTGCAGCGATTTACGCGCATGGCCAAGTACTGGGACTTGGTGGCCAATTCAGGACGGTTCAAAACAAGTTTGCCCTTGATTTTGAATCCCATGCAAGCGCATCATTCTTCATTTTGGTCCTTCATGCATTTCTCAGATGCGGTATGGCAGGCAACAGGTGCAACTTATGGCTTAACGCCCGAAGTACTGGTCGATCAAGTATTTGAATATTTGACGGTGTCACGTGAACTGAATGCTGATCGCGTGCGGCGCCTGCTGCTTCAAGATTACGTGGCCAGCGGTGCGCGTGCGCGTCCGCTTTGTCTTGCGAACGAACAGTTGCCGCTAGGTGGCGATCGGTCAGATGCTGTTGTGCATGAAACAGCAAGACATGGATTGCGTGATCGGCAAAATCGCCATGTTGACGTTAAGTCTTCGTGAGCGGTTTTTTGCCCATTGCACGGCTCAACATAATGACTGGCAACAAACCCACCAGAACCAGCGCCAAACTTGGCAATGCAGCCTCGCCCAGTCGTTCATCTCTGGCCAATTGATAGGCCATCACAGCCAAGGTGTCATTGTTGAAAGGGCGAAGAACCAAAGTCGCTGGCAATTCTTTCATGACATCCACAAACACCAGCAAGGTGGCTGCGAAAATGGACCGTTTTAAAAGAGGCGCATGCACCTGTGCAAGTAGTCTCAATCCAGTGACGCCCAACATGCGCGATGAGTCATCTAGGCTTTGAGGGATGCGCGCGTAGCCACTTTGAACAGATTGAAGTGCCACTGCACAAAAGCGCACCATGTAAGCCCAGATCAAGCCAATGACTGTGGCGGTGAGCCAGTACCCCACTTGGGATTCTGGCCAATACTGCTGCAACCATGTGACAGGCAAGAGCAAGCCTACCACCACCACCGCACCAGGTACCGCGTAACCCAGTCCAATCAAAGTGGTGGCTGCTTTTGTGAAAATATCATGTCGATTTCTCAGGCTGAATGACAGTAACAGGGCCACCATCACAGCCAGGAAGGATGTGATGGCACCTAATCGCAAGCTGTTCAACGCCCAGTCAATGAATCGATCCCAAGGCACCGAGACATCCGAAGACAACAAGGGCCTGAGCATCAAGATGACGGGCAGTGCGAAACCAAAGAGCAGGGGCAGGGCACACCAAATTGCCAATGCGTTCCCTCTCCAGCCTCTGAGCGTGGTGGGTTGCGAATCGGATGCCGTAGTAGAGCCTGATCGCAAGTTTGCAAATCGCATTCGCGCTTGGGCCATTTTTTCTACTTGTAGCAATAGCAGGACAGTGCCTAAAAGCAATGTAGCCAACTGTGCTGCAGCAGTTTTGTTGTCCATGATCAACCAAGCTTTGTACACGCCTGCGGTGAAAGTTTGAATGCCAAAGTAGCTTGAGACGCCATAGTCTGCCAAAGTTTCCATGAGTGCCAATGCAATTCCCGCAGCAACAGCAGGTCTGGCCAATGGCAATGCAATTTCTAAGATGCGTCTTTTAAAAGGCGCACCGAGCATGCGTGCGGCCTCCATCAATTGAGATGCTCTCTCGCTTAATGCCGTTCTGGCCAGGAGGTAAACATAGGGGTATAGGGACAAAGAGAACACCAGTATGGCACCGCCCAAACTTCTGACCTCGGGCAGTACACGTCCTTCGAGGCCGCTTTGCAAGCGTATGAAATTTTGCAATGGCCCACTGAATTGCAAAAAGTCTGTGTAGGCATAAGCAACAACATAGGCGGGGATGGCCATGGGCAGGAGCAAGGCCCATTCAAAAAAGGTGTGACCCGGGAATTTAAACAACGTGACCGCGGCGGCAGTACTGGTACCCAAAATAGTGACGCCGACAGCAACGCCCGTGCAAAGCAAAAAACTGGTGGCAGCATAGCTAGGCAAAACCGTTTCGAGCATCTCTCGCAGAATTTGACCTGCGTTGGCATTCCACTCGAGTCCAGCGCCGATCAATGCCACAACAGGAAGGCTAATGATCAGGGCGATCAAAATGAAAGGTACCGAACGAAGTCGGAAAGCGGGCATGGGAAGATTCCAGAGTGATATCAATGGCAACGCACATGCACTCAAGCATTGCATGGACAGAATTGTAAGGATGTTGCGCGAATCAAAATCACATCTGATGTGTCAGTCCTTACAATCCGCATATGTTTTTGACCCTCCATCAAGTTGACGTGCGTTACGCTGGCCAACAAAAGCCAGCGGTGCAAAGTGTTTCTCTGTCCCTTCAGGCTGGACAGATTGGTGTCTTAATCGGCCCCTCAGGATGCGGTAAAACAAGCCTGTTACGAGCCATTGCGGGGCTAGAGCCGGTGGCTGCCGGCGAGGTTGCGTTGTCCGATTGCATTGTCAGTCGTTCGGGATGGACCGCTCCACCAGAAAACCGTCGCATGGGCATGGTCTTCCAAGACTATGCGTTGTTTCCTCACTTGACTGTGGCAAAAAACATAGCGTTTGGCCTGCATGGTCAGAGTGACGCTGACAAATTTTCGCGCATTCACGAAGTCTTGCAGTTGGTTGGCCTGGACGATGTTCGAGATCGATATCCTCATGAGCTTTCGGGGGGCCAACAGCAACGGGTCGCCTTGGCCCGTGCGCTTGCGCCCAAGCCAGACTTGCTCTTGCTCGACGAGCCGTTTTCCAACCTCGATGTTGATTTGCGTGAGCGCCTGGCGCTTGAAATTCGTGCCATCTTAAAAGCAGCCAATGCAACGGCACTGTTTGTAACGCACGACCAAATGGAGGCGTTTGCTATAGGTGATGTGATCGGCGTGATTCAAGACGGTCAGTTGTCGCAGTGGGACAGTGCCTATCACCTTTACCACCGACCTGCTTCTAGGTTTGTGGCCGAGTTCATTGGCCATGGGGTTTTTATACCAGGTCTACGCAGACAAGTGAACGGACGAATGGAAGTGCAAACCGTCATTGGCTTGTTGACTGATGACCTTGATACATCCGAGCTTTCGGATGGCCAAGAGGTCTCATGTGACGTCTTGCTTCGTGCCGATGACATCGTTCATGATGACCTGGCGCCAGTCCAAGCTCAAATCGTTCGCAAATCATTTCGGGGCTCCGAGTTTTTGTACACATTGCGTTTGAAGTCAGGTGAGACGCTACTGGCACATGTGCCCAGCCATCACGATCACAGAGTGGGTGAGTGGATTGGCATTCGTGCGGAGGTAGACCATGTGGTCACCTTCGATCTGCCAAATCCTTGACAGTGCAATTTTTTCTTCCACATTCTCATTTGCAAATACGAATCATTCTTGTTTGATGTAGAATTTGCTCATTCACACACTCAACGAGGGTCAAAATGAGCAATAAATCATTCAAAAGTAAAGCAATTAAATTTGCGGCACTGATCGCTATCTCAGGTCTCAGCACACTCTCGTTTGTTGCCGGTGCGCAAACTGCTAGTGCAAGCATCAATATTTACTCTGCGCGTCACTATCCCACGGACGAGGCTTTGTACAGCGATTTCACTAAATTGACCGGTATCAAAATTAACAGGGTTGATGCAGATGACTCGGGTATCTTGACCCGTTTGAAAGCTGAAGGTGCCGCATCGCCTGCCGATGTCATTTTGCTGGTCGATGCTGCGCGCTTATGGCGTGCAGAAGTGGATGGACTGTTCTTGCCCATTAAATCCAGGCTGCTGGAAGAGGCGATTCCTGAAAATCTCAGGGCAAAGCGATCAGACAACGGCGGTATCCCTTGGTTTGGGCTGTCTACAAGAGCTCGGGTTGTTGTGTATGACAAACTGAAATTCAAAAAAACAGATGTGGACAGTTATGAAAAACTGGCCGATCCGATGTTCAAAGGCAAATTGTGCATTCGCTCTGGATCACACCCCTACAACCTCAGCTTGTTTGGTGCCATGACCGAACACCTTGGCCCACAACAAACCGAAGTATGGTTGAAGGGCTTGGTTGCCAACATGGCGCGCAACCCTGCGGGTGGCGATACCGATCAAATTAAAGGCGTGGCCACGGGCGAGTGTGGTGTCGCGGTGACCAACACTTACTACCTTGCGCGCTTGATCAGATCGACCAACCCTGCTGAAAAAGCAATGGCTGAAAAAGTAGGTGTGGTGTTTCCGAATCAGTCAAGCTGGGGCACTCACTTGAACATTGCAGGGGGTGCTGTTGCCAAGAATTCAAAGAACACTGAAAGTGCTGTTAAGTTTCTGGAATACCTGGCGAGCGCATCTGCTCAGAATCATTTTGCGAATGGCAATAACGAATGGCCTGTTGCCAAGGGCGTGAGCTTTGAGAATCCTGCATTGAAAGCCATGTCGGGTGGCAGTTTTAAAAGCGAAGTCTTGCCGATCAGTGCTGTTGGCATGAACCAAATCAAGGTGCAGCAAATGTTGGACCGAGTGGGTTTCAAATAAACCATCATTGAGCCCTAGCCGGGCTCATCCTTTGTTCTGAGGTGTCCAGGCTAGGGTTTTCCATAGACATTTCTTATCTCAAATTGTATACAGTTCCGTGTGCAGTTAAGGGCGTTCAATTGAGCGCCAAACCTCAAAACCCTCAAAGTGGGAGACACACATGAGTGACGTATCCAATCATCCCGTGGATGAAAAACTACCAACAGGCAAGCTGGCCGCATTGGGCCTGCAGCACGTTTTGGTCATGTATGCCGGTGCCGTTGCGGTTCCGCTGATTGTGGGGCGCGCACTCAAGCTCAGCCCGCAAGATGTGGCCTATCTCATTTCTGCCGACCTGTTTTGTTGCGGCTTGGTGACCTTGATTCAGTCACTCGGTGCAACCCAATGGTTTGGCATTCGTTTGCCCGTGATGATGGGCGTCACCTTTGCATCTGTTGCGCCTATGGTGGCCATGGCCAACGCCAACTCGGGTGAGTTGGGTGCGCAACTGATCTTTGGTGCCATCATCGGTGCCGGTGTGATATCGATTCTGATTGCACCCGCAGTGAGCCGCATGCTGAAGTTCTTCCCACCGGTGGTCACAGGCACCATCATTGCTGTGATTGGTATCAGCTTGATGCGCATTGGTATCAACTGGATTTTCGGGAACCCTGTCGGTCCCACAGCGCCTAGCATTGTGAATCCCGAGCACAAGCAATGGTTGGATGCAGCAGCAGCGGCAGCGAGTGCGCCTGGTTCAACCTTGCCAGCCATTCCCAAGGATCTGGCCTTGTTGCCTAAGCTGCCCAACCCCAAGTACGCTGATTTGACGGGAGTTGGCATCGCTTCCTTGGTGTTGGTCACCATCATGCTGATTTCAAAGTACGCCAAGGGTTTCATCGCCAACATCTCGGTCCTGTTGGGCATTGTGGTGGGCGGCATTGTGGCTTCAGCCATGGGCCTGATGAACTTTGACAAAGTTGCCAAAGCGGCTTGGTTCGACGTGGTCTTGCCATTCCATTTTGGAATGCCTGTGTTCGATCCTGTCCTCATCCTCACCATGACCTTGGTGATGATTGTGGTGATGATTGAGTCCACCGGTATGTTCTTGGCACTTGGTGAAATGACCGATAAAAAAGTCGATCAGGACGCACTCACACGGGGCTTGCGAACAGACGGTTTGGGTACTTTGTTGGGCGGTGTTTTCAACACGTTCCCCTACACCAGCTTCTCTCAAAACGTCGGCTTGGTGGCTGTGACGGGCGTGAAGAGCCGATTTGTATGTGTGGCGGGTGGCTTGATTTTGGTCGCTTTGGGCCTGTTGCCCAAAATGGCTGCTTTGATTGAGTCCTTGCCCACGGTGGTCTTGGGTGGCGCAGGCTTGGTGATGTTTGGTATGGTGGCTGCCACCGGCATTCGCATTCTGAGCAACGTTGACTTCAAGAAAAACTCCTACAACGCCATGATTGTGGCCATCTCGATTGGCATTGGCATGATTCCGCTGATTGCACCTAACTTCAAGCAGTGGATGCCTCACAACCTTCACCCTCTGATTGAGTCCGGTATTTTGCTGGCGTCTATCAGTGCTGTGCTGTTGAACTTGTTTTTCAACGGAGCGCAAGGCGATACACGTGATGCTGTTGAAGCGGCTAAACAAGTGGATGCGCATTAAGCCTGCCACCTTTGATCGTTCAATCAAAAGGCCAGCAACTGCTGGCCTTTTTTATTGTGTCATCATCAAACTGACGGGGTCTGAAAACCTTCAAGCACATTGACCGTGTTGATGCCAAAGTCAGCGACGGCATAACCGCCTTCAAGTGTGAACACCGTGGGCAATCGCAAGGAGGCGAGGGCACGGCCAACTTGAATGTAATCGGCTGATTGAAGCTTGAATCCGCTGATCGGATCGCCTTCATAAGTGTCCAAACCCAGGGGCACAACCAAGGCTTGAGGCGCATAGTCTGCAATGGCCTGAAGGGCTTGTTGCAAAGTCAGGTACCAAGTTTCAAATTCAGTGCCTTTGGGCAAGGGCAAGTTCAGGTTGTAGCCTTCACCGGCGTCAGAACCGCGTTCATCGGCGTGGCCTAAAAAGAAGGGGTACTCCGTTTGGGGATCGCCATGGATTGAGACCGTGTAGACATCGGGCCGTTCATCAAAGATGGCTTGCGTGCCGTTGCCATGGTGGTAGTCAATGTCAAGAACCGCCACACGTTGCTTGCCTTGGCTTCTTAAATGTTGGGCCGCAATGGCAGCGTTGTTGAGGAAGCAGTAGCCACCCATGTAGGCTTTTCCTGCATGGTGGCCTGGTGGGCGCGTTAAGGCTACCGCCGCCTTAGTGCCGGCGCACACGGCTTGCGCTGCGGCCAGAGCACAGGCTGCGCCTTCACGCGCGGCCATCCAGGTGCCAGACATCAAGGGTGTGCCTGCATCAAAGGCATATTGCCCCAGCCTGGCAGCAAAATTAAGAGGCGATTTGTCCATTCGAAAGGCATGTTTGCCGGGCAACGGCCAAACCGAGGGCAGTGCGTCTCGGCTGGCATTGTCTGGACTCAGCTTCACCCATTCGTCCCATGCGCTTTCAAGAAAGTCCAAGTAGTCTGATGAATGCACACTTTGCAGTGCCGTAGTCAAAGGGAGTTTGGCCGGTGGCATGAGCAATTCACCCACAGGACGCCGTGCCAACTCGCTTAAAACATGGTCGAGGCGCTGAGGAACTTCATGGCAATCGACCAAACGGCCTCTGAACATCTCCTGTCGACCTCGGTGCAGTTGGTGGTGTTGATTGCTGAATATTTTCATATGAAAGAAGCGAGTGTTAAGGATTGCAGAGCTTAGGTTCTAGAGCGTTTGGAGAATTGTGAGTGCATTCAAACGGCCCTACCATTTCTGCATTCATTTTCACTTTCATTATGATGCAATCGTTGGGCGATCGACTTATTCTGAGCAAGCCATGGCTGCAGGGCATTCTGTGCACACTGGTCATTTCAGCCGCACCCTTAACCAAAGCCGAGGGTGTGCAAAATTTGCCTTCACTCGGGCAGGATGACTCGACTTTTGTCTTCATGGGCGTCTGTCCCAATGGTGCGATGTACTGCTTGAAAGCTTATGACAAATGGAGCGAGGGGGCTTCTCGTTCGTTTTATGACTATGAAGGGCCTGCGGGGCAAGGAACCATTCAAACGCAAACCCCACCCAAAACGCTAGCGGTTCGCGTTTGCCGAGCACTGGCGGAAATCGTGGGCGACTCCTGAAGTGTCATGAAATACATTGCCATTGAGTACAAGTTCACAGACAAGCCCACGGGAAATGGATTAGGGCATCCCTTGGTTGAATTGCTTGAAAGTTTGAATTCTCAAGGCTCCATTGGTGAAGCTGCCAAGTACTTGGGGCGCTCTTATCGGCATGTGTGGGGCGAGTTGAAGTTTTGGGAAAACCAGCTCGATGCCAATTTGGTGGTCTGGGGCAAAAATGGCAAAGCTGCTGTGTTGACCAACGAGGCGACGCATTACCTCAAAGCCATGTCAGACAGTCAAAAAGCTCTTGAAACACAAATTTTGCAAATCAAAAAACAAGTTTTGAAAAATACAAAACTCATTCAAAAATCAAGAGCGTTGCCTCGCCCTAATTTGAATTGAGGCTCTTCGCAATGAAGGATTCAATCGACTGAATGTCGATAGGTTTGTACAAGACGTGGATGTTGAGTTGATCAAACAATTGCAAATGTTGAGGTGATGTGTCGGCTGTGATGATGCAGGCTGGAATGTCTTCATTGAATTCTTCCCGCAATTTTTGAATGAAGAAATTACCGTTTCGCTCCCCTAAACGGTTGTCACTCAAAATGAAATGCAACGCAGGTAA
>CALEYZ010000079.1 GCA_937928195.1 uncultured Limnohabitans sp. | reverse complement strand
TTCACAATTTTGGCGGTGTCGCCCATGAAAAACACACGGCCCATGCGCAAGGTGTTGAGGCATTGGCTCTTGTAGGCATAGGGACCCACCCAGACAATGTCGACCTTCACGTTTTTGCCAAACTGCCGCTCAAGTCGCTCACGCACCACATCTTCGCGGCTGATGTAGGCGGCATCGGCATTGGGTTCCATTTGGTAGTCGATGCGCCATACATCGTCGGCCATCAAGTGTTGCCAGACCGCACGGTTCTCGTTGAACGGCGCTTCGATCCAGGTGTGGCGCTCTGTGGGAGGGCGGGTGTCAAATCGGACATCCGCAATGCACCAGCGGTCATCGCCTTTTTTGCTTTCCATGGTCACGCCTGTCCAGGCGTGGAAAGGTGTATGAGAGCCAGATGCATCGATCACATGGTCGGCGTGAATGTCGTAGATTCCTTCTGGCGTTTCGACGCTCAGTGTGGCGAAATCTTTGTTTTGTTTGAAACCTTTCACGCGCGATTGCCAACGCAAATCGACATGCCCCAGTTCTTGAATACGTTCTACCAAATAGCCTTCGATGTAAAACTGTTGGATGTTGATGAAAGCAGGTTGTTCTGAGAGACTGAAATTGCTTTGCTGTTTGAGGTCAAAGTTGTAGACCTCGTCATTGCCTGCGAAGGTTCTTCCCACACTCCACTGAATCCCTTTGTTGGCAATCCGATCGAAAACGCCCAGTTTTTGAAAAATTTCCAGTGACTTTTGGGTGTAGCAAATGCCGCGAGACGATGCGCCTTTCACCCCCACGGTGTTGTCTTCGTCCAGCAACACCGCCTTGATGCCCAAATTGGCCAGAGAACAAGCCAGGGTCAGACCTGTGATACCGCCACCCACAATGACCACCGCGTGACGCAGTGCTTTCTTCTGGACCAACTCCGGCGGCTTCACAAACGGGTATTCAGGCAAGGTGTAGCCAGTGCCTTGTGTGAATTCGTAGCCGTTGGTAAATTGAACTTCTTTAAAAGCGGGCGGGTTCATAGAGCTCCTTGGGAATGGTGGCTGTCTCAGGTCGCACTTTAACAATTCTGTTGACGGCTTTTTTGACTAAACTACTTTTGTTTTCGTTTCTTGGTTTGAAATGAATTTTGCATTGGAATCCTTTTAGGAAATTGACATGGCTGAACTCAAAGGTACGCGCACGGAACAATGTCTCAAAGAGGCGTTCGCTCTCGAATCTCAGGTACAGCTGCGCTATACATACTTTGCCAACAAAGCTGATTTGGAGGGCCAGAGCGATGTGGCGGCTTTGTTTCGCTCTTCGGCGCAAGGTGAAACCGGCCACGCCCACGGTCATTTGGAGTTTTTAGAGCAAGCCGGTGATCCTGCGACGGGCTTGCCCATGGGCAACACACGTCAAAACTTAGCAGCCGCATTGGCCAGTGAGACGCACGAGTCAACCCATGTGTACCCAGCCATGGCTCAAACGGCAAGAGACGAAGGCTTTGATGACATTGCCGATTGGTTTGAGACGCTGGCAAAAGCAGAGCGCTCGCACACCATTCGCTATCAAAAAGCACTGAATGACTTGGTGGATTAAGCTGCACGTGCGGCAGGTCTGGCTGGCTTGCCAGATAATGGTGTCCTCAAAGGGCTTTGCGCATGTTGTTACTGTTATCTCCCGCTAAATCATTGGATTACGAGTCACCTGTTGACGGTATCGCGCATACTTTGCCGCAATTCGTCAGTGCGTCGGCTGAACTGATTGACGTACTGAAACCCAAGTCGCCAGCTCAAATTTCCGAACTGATGGACCTGAGTGACAAGTTGGCCGCGCTCAATGTGGCGCGATACGAAGCCTGGCGCAGCAAGTTCACTGCCAAAAATTCCAAACAAGCTGTATTGGCTTTCAATGGCGACGTCTACGATGGTTTGGATGCCAAGACTCTCAAGCCCAAAGACCTCGAGTGGGCACAAGATCACTTGTGCATTTTGAGTGGCTTGTATGGCGTGTTAAGGCCTTTAGATTGGATGCAGCCGTATCGCCTGGAAATGGGCACGGCACTGGTCAACCCTCGTGGCAAAAACTTGTACCAGTTCTGGGGCAACAGCATTGCCAGTTACCTCAACGAACGTTTGAGCAAAGACAAGACACCTGTGGTGATCAACTTGGCCTCGCAAGAGTATTTCAAAGCGGTTGACACCCAAACCCTCAAAGCCAGAGTGGTGGAATGCGTGTTTGAAGACTACAAAGGTGGGAAGTACAAAGTCATCAGTTTTTTTGCCAAACGCGCCCGTGGTTTATTGGCCCGCTACGCAATCCAAAAACAAATCAAAAATCCAGAAAAACTCAAAGACTTTGACTTGGACGGGTATGGCTTCGTTGCCGCCGCCTCCGACGAAAACCGCTGGGTGTTTCGCCGCAAACAACATGGTGTCGCATGAATCAGCCAGAACAATCACAACTGGGAAAAAACAGCGCCTACATCGACCAATACGATGCCTCTTTGTTGTTCCCCATTCCGCGTGCAGTTAAACGCGAAGAGTTGGGCATTCAAGGTGCACCCATTTTCTTTGGGGCCGACTTGTGGACCGCATTTGAGTTGTCTTGGCTCAATTTAAAAGGCAAACCGCAGGTGGCCATTGCGCACATCACGGTTCCGGCGGAAAGCACACACATCATTGAAAGCAAGTCGTTCAAGTTGTACTTGAACAGCTTCAATGCCACGCGCTTTGTCGATGTGCAAGCTGTGCGAGATTGCATGCGTGAAGACTTGGACCAGGCCCTGTGGCAGGGCGGTCAAATCAAGTCGCGATGCGGTGTCAAGATCATCTTGCCAGAAGAGTTTGACAAAGAGCCTGTGCACGAATTGGATGGCCTGAATTTGGACCGCATGGACATTGAGTGCACGCACTACCAACCGGCGCCGGAGTTGCTGACGGCACAGCATGCAGAAGCGCCAGTGACAGAGACCTTTGTCAGTCATTTGCTCAAAAGCAATTGTCTGGTGACTGGCCAGCCCGATTGGGGCAGTGTGCAAATTACGTATTCTGGTGCCCAAATTGATCAGGCAGGACTGCTCCAGTACATTGTGAGTTTCAGAAACCACAATGAGTTTCATGAGCAATGTGTCGAGCGCATTTTCATGGACATTTGGACGCGATGCAAACCTCTCAAACTGACGGTTTACGCGCGGTATACCCGACGCGGTGGGTTGGACATCAATCCTTGGCGAACCAGCCATCCGCAATCACCACCGCCCAACATCCGCACCGCGCGCCAGTGACGCGTTGAAGCCCATGGTGGCTTGAATTACCCGTAGTTTTTGAAGCCCTTCAGGGGTGACAAGGGCGGGAAGTTGGCGGGTCGCTTTTCTTTGGCTGCTGCAAGTGCTTCGCGAATGTGAGGGTTGCTCCAGATGGCGCCTTGCAACCAACCCATTTGGCGCAGACTGTCTTCCACACTGTGGTCGCGTGCATAGTTGAGTGCTTGCTTGGTGCCCCAAATGGCCACAGGCGGCTTGTTGGCCATTTCTTGAGCGCACGCCAACGCGCCTGCCACCATAGCTTCCTGTGTTTCAAACACGTGTGTCACCAAGCCGTGGTTCAGCGCATTGGCCGCACTCAGTCGGCGGCCTGTATAGGCCAGTTCTTTCACCAAGCCCATGGGCAGCAATTTGGGCAGTCTTTGAAGGGTGCCCACATCGGCCACCATGCCAATGTTGATTTCTTGCACGCAGAAAAAAGCATCTTGCGTGGCGTAGCGAATGCAACACGCCGTCACCATGTCAACGGCGCCCCCAATGCAGCCCCCGTGAATGGCCGCAATGACCGGAATTCGCATACTCTCCAACAATGTGAAAGTTGATTGCATGTCGGTGAGCGAGTCGTAAATGGCGGCGCGACCTTCGGGGCTGTCTGCGTCCATTGAAATCGCACCCGAAAATGTGTCCAGGGCCATGCCTGCTGAAAAATGTTTGCCTGTGCTTGAGATCACCAAGGCTCTGGCTAGACCTTCGTTGTTCAACTGATGCAGCACTGTGTCGAGTTCACGCCAAAACGTGGGGTGCATGGTGTTGAGCGATTCGGGCTTGTTGAGCACCAAATGCGCAACGTGGTCATTCATCGTCAGTGAAAAGCAATTGAGTTTGTCCATCGGGAGTTGCCTCGTGCAAAGCTGGGTGAGTAGGGTGCTGCGAACTGTAGCGTGCGTTTGAATCTGGGGCTGTCCCGTGTTTGACCAAAGAGCCAACCCGTACACCTAAGAGCCTTAGTTTTCGGCTGAGGTCGACACGCTTCAAACACAAGCCTGCAAACTTGCGAATTTCTGCGGCATCTTGGGTGTAGAAGGTCAAGGTTTGGTCGCGCGTCACGTTTTTGAAGTTGTCGTACCGCAACTTGATGCCAATGGTTTTGCCGTCATAGCCTTTGCGTTTTAAATCGGCCGCCAATTGTTCACAAAGCCGTGTGAACACTTTGCCCAAGGCTTCTTTGTCCCGCACGGCATGCAGATCGGTTTCAAAGGTGGTTTCACGGCTGATGCTGACAGGCTCGCTCTCGGTGCTGATGGGCCGGTCGTCTCGCCCCCATGCGGCTTCATGCAGCCAGGCACCATAGACTTTGCCAAAATGCATTAGCAACCATGGCAAGTCACGCGCCGCTAACTGGCCGATGGTTTCAATGCCGTGCTGCTTTAATTTCTCGTCGGCCTTGGGTCCGACGCCATTGATTTTGCGGCAACTGAGCGGCCAGATGGCGGTTTGCAGATCGTCTTCGTGCACGATGGAAATGCCGTTGGGCTTGTTGAACTCACTGGCCATTTTGGCGATCAGTTTGTTGGGCGCAACACCCACAGAGCAGGTCAGGCCTGTGGCTTCAAAAATGCATTTTTGAATTAACCGGGCCAGCACTCTGCCGCCTTCACGTTGCCCGCCGGGCACGTCTGTGAAATCAATGTAAACCTCGTCCACGCCCCTGTCTTCCATCAGCGGCGCAATGTCGGTGATGATGCTTTTGAACACCTTGGAATAGTGACGGTATTGGTCAAAGTCGACGGGCAACAAAATGGCCTGCGGGCACAATTTGGCGGCTTTCATCAAACCCATGGCTGAACCAATGCCAAATTGACGCGCGGCGTAAGTGGCAGTGGTGATCACGCCGCGCCCGGTATAGCCTTCAATGCGCGGAAAAAAATCCAAAGGAATTTCAGACAGGTTGTCGGCCGACCATTCGCCGTCGGGATGGGCTGCACGCAGCCGGCCCAACAAGTCATCTTCTTTGCGTCTGCCGCCACCAATCACCACGGGTAAACCTTTGAGTTGGGGGTAGCGCAACAACTCGACAGACGCGTAAAACGCGTCCATGTCGAGGTGGGCAATTCTTCTGGGAAGTGCTTTGGTGTCGGTCACAAACGCAAAGCAGTGTCGTGTGGTTTATTGCGGAAAAGTGCCTGGCAACAAGATGCTCTTGTCAACCGTGTCCATCTGGGTGCGACCGCAAAAGGCCATGGTCAAATCGAGTTCGTTGTGAATGATTTGCAGGGCTTTTTCCACACCCGGTTGACCCATGGCACCCAGTCCGTACAAAAACGCGCGGCCGATGTAAGTGCCTTGAGCGCCTAGTGCGCGTGCCTTGAGCACATCTTGGCCACTTCGAATGCCGCCGTCCATGTGCACTTCAATTTGCTTGCCCACGCTGTCCACAATGGCCGGCAAGGCCTCAATGCTGCTTTGTGCACCATCCAGTTGACGGCCGCCATGGTTGCTGACAATCAGCGCATCTGCACCGCTTTCAACCGCCAAGCGAGCGTCTTCTACATCCTGGATGCCTTTCAAAATGATCTTGCCACCCCAGCGCTTTTTGATCCATTCCACATCGCCCCAGTTCAGGCGCGGGTCAAATTGTTGGGCGGTCCAAGAAGACAAGGAGCCCATGTTTTCCACACCTTTCACGTGGCCCACGATGTTGCCAAATTGACGGCGAGGCGTGCCCAGCATGCCCAAAGCCCATCGAGGTTTGGTGGCAATGTTGAGGATATTGGGAAGGGTGAGCTTGGGCGGTGCTGACAAGCCGTTTTTCAAATCTTTGTGGCGTTGTCCCAAAATTTGCAAATCCAAAGTGATCACCAAGGCCGAGCAGTTGGCCGCGCGGGCTCGCTCGATCAGGCGTTCGATGAAATCGCGATCGCGCATGACATACAACTGAAACCAGAATGGGTGGCCGCCAGTGGCCTTGGACACATCTTCAATAGAGCAGATGCTCATGGTGGACAAGGTGAAGGGCACGCCAAATTTTTGTGCGGCACGTGCCGCCAAAATTTCTCCATCGGCATGTTGCATGCCTGTCAGGCCGGTTGGCGCAATGGCCACGGGCATGGTCACAGGTTGGCCAATCATGGTGGTGGCCGTGCTGCGGCCTTCCATGTTGACGGCCACACGTTGACGCAGTTTGATTTTTTGAAAATCGCTTTCGTTCGCGCGGTAGGTGCTTTCGGTCCATGAACCACTGTCGGCATAGTCGTAAAACATGCGGGGCACACGTTTTTGCGCCAAGATGCGCAAGTCTTCAATGGTGGTAATCACAGACATGAGGTGCTCCTATTTTTTAGCTGCAGCTGACGCTGCCACAACCGGACATGGTCACGTTCCGAATGACAGAAGGGTCTGCCAAGGTTTCTGTGTCGCTGTCAAAGTTCACAGATTTCAAATGTTGCGCCAAACCGGCATCCATGGTGGCGGCATGTTGAGGGAACCATTCAGCAAGGGCTTCGGCCAAGCGCGAAATGATCTCGGTATCGCCTTGAACGTAATGTGTCTCAACAGCGCGCATGGTTTCCAAGATGGTGGCATGTTGGCCAGCATGACAGTTGTCTTCGCTGAAGCCCGTGGCCACCATCCAGCGGTCTTCCTGTGCAAAATGCTCAACCGTGTGGTTGAGGAATTCGCGGTAGAGGTTCAGTTGTTCGGTTTGAGGTGTCAGCAGCAAGGCGTTGAGCAGCGTGACAAATTCTTCGTGGGTGTGGTCCATTCGGCCGTCACCCGTGTGCAATTCGGCTGACCAGTTCAGGCCCGCTGCATAGGGTGACACCTTGCTTTGCTCGTTTTGAGAGGTTTCCATCACATGTACCTTTTAAAAATCCAAACGCGCATGATGACGCGCAATTTGTTGACGGATTTGACTTGGCGCAGTTCCGCCCAAAGTATTGCGTGCATTCAATGAGCCCACCAAGCTGAGGCATTCAAACACGTCGGCTTGGATGCCGGGGTTGAATTGTTGCAGGGTTGCCAGTGGCAATTCGCTCAGGTCTAAATTCTGTGCTTGGGCGGTTTTCACGGCGTGGGCCACCACCTCGTGGGCGTCGCGGAATGGGAGCCCTTTTTTGACCAAATAGTCGGCCAAATCGGTGGCTGTTGCGTAGCCTTTTTTGGTGGCAGCTTCCATGGCCTGCGCATTGACGGTGATGCCGCCTTCTTTCTGGCCTGTCTGGGTGTTGGTTTGACCACCGATCATTTCGCTGAAGATGCGCAGGGTGTCTTTGAGCGTGTCAACGGTGTCAAACAAGGGTTCTTTGTCTTCTTGGTTGTCTTTGTTGTAGGCCAAGGGCTGGCCTTTCATCAATGTGATCAGCCCCATCAAGTGGCCCACCACGCGTCCTGTTTTGCCACGCGCCAATTCAGGCACATCGGGGTTTTTCTTCTGCGGCATGATGGAGCTGCCCGTGGTGAAACGGTCAGCAATTTTCACAAAGCCAAAGTTCTGGCTCATCCACAGAATGAGTTCTTCACTTAAACGGCTGATGTGCACCATGCACAAAGAAGCGGCTGCCGTGAATTCAATCGCAAAGTCACGGTCGCTCACGCCATCCAAGCTGTTTTGACTCACGCAGGCATTGCCTTGCTCATCGACCATGCCTAAGCTTTTGGCCACACGCTCACGGTCGAGCGGGTAAGTGGTGCCTGCCAATGCGGCAGAACCCAAAGGCAATCGGTTGGTTCGGCGACGCACATCTGCCATGCGTTCGGCATCGCGTGCAAACATTTCGACGTAGGCCAACAAATGGTGTGCAAAGCTGACGGGTTGTGCCACTTGCAAATGCGTGAAGCCTGGCAAGATCACGTCCACATGACGCTCAGCCACTTCAATCAATGACTTTTGCAAGTCATTCAACAAACCGCCAATCAAATCAATTTCACTGACCAACCACAAGCGCACATCGGTGGCCACTTGGTCGTTGCGGCTTCTGCCAGTGTGCAGACGTTTGCCGGCATCGCCTACGATTTGCGTGAGGCGGGCTTCAATGTTGAGGTGAACATCCTCCAAGTCCAGTTTCCAGTCAAATTGACCGCTGGCAATTTCTTGGCTGATTTGAGCCATGCCGCGCTGGATGTCGGCAAAGTCTTGGGCGCTGATGATCTTTTGAGCCGCCAGCATCTCGGCGTGTGCCAGGCTGCCCTGAATGTCTGATTGCCACAATCGCTTGTCGAAGAAGACGCTGGACGTATAGCGCTTCACCAGATCGCTCATGGGTTCAGAAAACAAGGCCGACCAGGCCTGGGACTTTTGATCGAATTGGTTTTTAGACATTTCCAGATTTTATCGGGTTGCTGAGCTTCTAAAGCCCATGACCGACCCTCAAAACGGGTTGAAAATGCCTAAAAATCCGAACCTTGAGCCTTAGCCTGTGTTTCGCAAGCCTGCTGCAATGCCATTGATCGAGATGTGAATGCCGCGTTGCACTCGTTCGTCTGCCTTGCCGTCCCGATAACGGCGAATCAGCTCTACCTGCAGGTGGTGCAGGGGGTCAATGTAGGGGAAACGGTGTCGAATGGACCTTGCCAAAGCTGGATTGTTGGCCAAACGGTGTTTTTCGCCCGTCAGCAGCGTCATCACTTCTGCAGTTTTATGCCATTCGACTTCGATGGCTGCAAAAATCTTTTTGCGCAATTTGGTGTCACTCACCAGTTCGCTGTATCGCGAAGCCAAGGCCAAATCACTTTTGGCCAGCACCATGTCCATGTTCGACAGCAATGTCTTGAAGAAGGGCCACTGCTTGACCATTTTCTGCAGCAATACCAACGCCGCTTTGCGCTCTTTGTCTGTCGGACGGTCTAAGAATTTTTCGACAGCTGAGCCAAAACCAAACCAGCCAGGCAGTGTCAGGCGACATTGTCCCCAGCTGAAGCCCCAAGGAATGGCCCGCAAATCTTCAATTTTTTGATTGGCTTTGCGGGATGCTGGACGAGAGCCGATGTTCAATTCAGCGATTTCTCGGATGGGCGTGGCACCAAAGAAATAGTCGTTGAAACCGACTGTGTCGTAGACCAAGTGACGATAAGCGTCCATGCTCGCTTGCGAGAGCTGTGCTGCAGTTTCTAAGAAGTTACGGGGGGCAGTCTTGGTAGGTTGCAGCAGTGTGGCTTCCAAGGTGGCGGCTACCAAAGTTTCCAAATTGCGTCTTCCAATTTCGGGATTGGCATATTTGGAACCAATCACTTCGCCTTGTTCGGTCAAGCGAATTTGGCCACGAACCGTACCTGGGGGTTGTGCCAAGATGGCTTGGTAGCTAGGTCCGCCGCCGCGACCCACCGTGCCGCCGCGGCCGTGGAACATTCGCAGTTGAATGTTGTGGCTGTTGGCCAAGCGGTCAAAGTCTTCTACCAAGGCCACTTCGGCGCGGTACAACTCCCAGTTGCTGGTGAAGATGCCACCGTCTTTATTGCTGTCAGAGTATCCCAGCATGATGTCTTGTTCAGCGCCAGAGCGCTGGACCAAATTGGCAATGCCTGGCAATGCATAGAACTCGCGCATGATGCTGGCAGAGTTGCGCAAGTCTTCGATGGTTTCAAACAAGGGCACCACGATCAAATCGACCACAGCGGCGTCATCCAAAGTGCCACGCATCAGTCCGACTTCTTTTTGCAGCAACAAAACTTCCAACAAATCGCTCACACTTTCAGTGTGGCTGATGATGTAGTGGCGAATTGCTTCAACGCCATACGTGGCTCGCGCTGAAAGCGCTTCTTCAAAAATAGCCAGCTCTGACTGAGAATGATCGGAGTAGACGGCACCTTGAACGCGCAAAGGCCTTGCATCGTTCAGCAGTGTCAACAGCACATTGCGCTTGCCTTGTTCGCTCAGGGCTGCGTAATTTTTTTCAATTCGAGCACGTTCCAGCAATTCGCAGACGACTTTTTCATGTTGGTCAGAACTCTGCCGTAAATCCACTGTGGCCAAGTGAAAGCCAAACACTTCTACTGCGCGTATGAGTGGGTTCAATCTTTGTGCTGCCAAGGCTTGTGCATGGTGACTTTTGAGCGAGGTCTGAATGATTTTCAAGTCAGCCAAAAAGCCATGAGCATCTGCATAGGGGTTTTGCGGTGCCACGGCATGCCTTGCCGCATCGCCTCCTGTCAGGGATTTGAGGGTGGCAGCCAATCGCGCATAAATGCCGGTGAGGGCGCGCCGATAGGGCTCATCCATGCGGTGAGCGTTGGTGTCGGGGGATTTTTCAGCCAAGGCTTTCATGGCCGGCGGAAAATCAACCAACATGGCAGACAACGACAACTCGCTGCCCAAGTAGTGAACTTCCGTCAAGTAGTGACGCAGTGCCACCTCTGCTTGACGTTTGAGTGCGTGTTGCAGTGTCTGCGCATTGACATTGGGATTGCCGTCTCGGTCGCCACCGATCCACTGGCCCATTCTCAAGAATGGTGCCACGGGGTTGGTGCCTAAGGCTTCCTCCAAAGATGCGTAAATTTTGGGAATTTCACGCAAGAAAGTCGACTCGTAGTAGCTCAATGAATTTTCAATTTCATCGGCCACGGTCAACTTTGAAAACCGCAGCAATCGGGTTTGCCAAAGCTGCATGACGCGGGCGCGCATGCGCTGTTCATTGGCAGCCAGCTCTTTGGGTGTCAGAGCATCTTTGGCCGCATTCACAACGGCTGCCCGTGCTTTGATTTCGTCACGTTCATTCAGCAAGTCGGCAATGTCGCGCTCTGCACTCAAAATGCTTTGTCGTTGAACTTCAGTGGGGTGGGCGGTGAGAACGGGCGATACAAAACTGTGCGCCAAAGTTTGAGAGATGATTTTGGGTGTGATGCCTGCCCAACGCAGTCGTTGCAGCGCAACGTCAATGCTGCCTTCTTGTGTGTCACCCACACGTTCGTGAATGGCCCGTCTGCGAATGTGATGTCGGTCTTCGGCCAAATTGGCCAAATGGCTGAAATAGGTGAAACCTCGGATCACACTCACTGCATGGTCCCCTGGCAGGCCTTTCAGCAGTTTTTTCAAAGCCTTGTCAGCTTCGTGATCGGCATCTCGCCGAAAAGCCACTGAGAGTTTGCGAATCTTTTCGATCAATTCGTAGATCTCGGCACCTTCCTGCTCTCGAATCACATCGCCCAAAATGCGGCCAAGCAATCGGATGTCCTCGACCAATGGGCGTTCGTTGTCGCGGGTATTGCGTTTCAGGGGCGGAATAGTGACGTTTGGCATGACGAGACTCAACTTTTAAGGGCTTGGGTCATGCTAGCATTTGATTTGATTGAAAAATTACGAACAGGTTACTGGTTTGAGCAACTCGACATCCTCCCATTCAAAGCGCCCCATTGTCATTGCCACCCGCGAAAGCCGCTTGGCCATGTGGCAGGCAGAGCACGTTCAGGCCATCTTGCAGGCTCGCGGCTTTGAGGTTCAGTTGTTGGGCATGACCACGCAGGGCGATCAAATTTTGGACCGCAGCCTTAGCAAAGTGGGGGGTAAGGGCTTGTTTGTCAAAGAACTGGAAGTGGCGCTTTCAGAGGGGCGCGCAGACATTGCGGTGCACTCTCTCAAGGATGTGCCCATGGACATGCCGGAAGGGTTCGAACTGGCCTGTGTCATGACGCGTGAAGATCCACGTGATGCATGGGTGTCCAACCAATACGCCAGTCTGATGGACCTGCCGCAAGGTGCCGTTGTAGGCACCTCCAGCTTGCGCCGAACTGTGCTGTTGCGCGCATTGCGACCTGATTTGAAAATTGAGCCCTTGCGAGGTAATTTAGACACACGCTTGCGCAAGCTTGACGAAGGTCAGTATGCAGGCATTGTTTTGGCTGCTGCGGGTTTGAAGCGCTTGAAACTCTCAGAGCGTATTCGGCACATTTTTGAAACAGATCAAATGTTGCCAGCGGCAGGCCAAGGTGCTCTGGGCATTGAAATTTGCATTGGCCGTGAAGATTTGATCGAGGCGTTAACACCTTTGGCTGACAAGAGCGCCTGGTTGGCCGTAGCGGCAGAACGTGCGGTCAGTCGTGCCATGGGCGGCAGCTGTTCGATGCCCTTGGCTGCCCACGCCACTTTGGCGGGCGATGCATTGAGTTTGCGGGCGGCCTGGGGCGATCCCGACGGGTCTTCCGAGTTGGTCACAGCCACTATTTCCGGGGCTGTCAGCAGCCTGAAGGATGCTGAAGCTTTGGGTCGCCAGGTGGCAGCCGATCTCCGGCGCGGCGGGGCGCATTGAACGTCACGCATCAGCCTATGCAGCAGGTCGTTGTCACCAGACCCGCGCAAGATGCCGCATCTTGGATGAGGCAGTTGCAAGATGCGGGCTTCAATGTCGCCTCATTGCCGCTGCTTGAGTTGTCAGATTGGATGTCTGTACAAGCTGCGGCCACAGCCATGAATGAACTGTTGAAGAGTCAAGCAGTCATGTTCGTCAGTGCCAATGCCGTTCGCTTTTTGGCCCAAGCATTGGCTGCAAACCCAGCTTGGCTTGGGCACTTTCAACACGGCGCACGCGCATGGTGCACGGGACCTGGTACGGCGGCGGCACTGATGGCATGTGGCATTCCTTCTAGTCAAATTGACCAGCCGCCCAGCGACGCAGCCCATCTGGACTCGGAGGCCTTGTGGCAGGTTGTCGCCCCTCAGATTTCTGCAGGAATGCGTGTTTTGTTCATTCGCGGCGCCGATGAGTCAGGTGCCATTGCGGGGCGAGATTGGCTGGCGCAGCAACTTGAAATCGCACAAGTTCGGGTTCAGGCTGTGGCTGCATACCAGCGGGTGGCGACCGTTTTGACGCCTGTGCAGAAAGCCAAAGTGGCGGCCTTCATTGACCAAGGTGCAGTCTGGTTGTTCAGCAGTTCTGCCGCACTTGAAAATTTAATGCGGCAGTGTCCAGAAATAGATTGGTCGTCGGCCAAAGCCGTCGTGACCCACCCTCGCATGGCGCAATTGGCTGAAAAATCTGGCTGGCGACATGTTTCTGTTGCTGCACCGGGTATCCGTTCTATGCTGGCATCTATAAAATCTCTGGCATGAGCTCTGATCAAACTACTGCCACGTCCGATACGGCCGTCCCATCGCCATCAGTTCCTGTTGCGCTTGTGCCAGCCCGTCGACCTTTAACTTACTGGTTGCCAATTGTCTTGGCAGTGGCAGCTGTTGCGTTCAGTGGACTGCTGTGGGAAAAGTTATCCCGCATTCAAGGTCAATTGGCGCGTCAAAGTGCTGATGCGGGACAGCAGTCCCTCGAAGCCAAGGCTTGGGCCAAACAAGCGCAAGACAGTGTCAAGGACAGTGCTGCTCGGATGGCCTTGGTTGAGTCTCGGTTGGGTGAGGCTGCTTTGCAGCGCACTCAGTTGGAAGAGTTGATTCAATCGCTGTCACGTTCGCGCGATGAAAATTTGGTCTTGGACATTGAATCGTCTCTTCGATTGGCGCAGCAACAAGCGCAATTGACCAGCAGTTTGGAGCCCTTGCTTGGCGCCTTAAAAACCTCGCAGCAAAGATTGCATCGCGCGTCCAATCCACGCTTGATTTCCATCCAACGCGCGATTGAACGCGATTTGGAATTGGTCAAGTCTGCGCAAATCACAGACCTGCCCGGCATGTTATTGGTTTTGGATGAAATGGTGGCCCTTGCAGATGAATTGCCTTTGGTGATCGACATGAGTCGGCAGCAGAATGCGGTCAATAAACCCGTTGAAACCAAAGGGGCCAATGTTCAGATCAATGCGCCTGTCAATGCAGCATGGTGGCAACAAGTGCTGGACCGTGTGATGCTGGAGGCTAGAGGCTTGTTGCGCGTCAGTCGAATCGACAGTCCCGAGGCGGCCCTGTTGGCGCCTGAGCAAGGCTTCTTCTTGCGCGAAAATCTCAAATTGAAATTGCTCAATGCGCGCTTGAGTTTGCTGGCGCGTCAAGGCGATGCGGCCAAGTCGGACTTGCAAGCGGTGTCTGTGGCACTTAAAAAGTACTTCGACCCTGGTGCACGAAAAACCCAGCAGGCACTTCAGTTACTGGACAAAGCACAAAGCCTCAGCAAGGGCAGTCCCATACCTCGTTTAGATGGTTCGCTTGCGGCATTGGCCACAGCTTCCGCTGGAAAGTAAATCACCATGCGTGCTGCACTTTGGCTCATGAGTTTGTTTGCGGTGGCTGTGGCTTCCGCCTTGTTAGCTTCCAACAATGTTGGAACGGTGTCTATTTTTTGGACACCTTATCGATTTGACGTGTCCTTGAACCTGGTTTTGTTTGGACTGGTGGTCATTTTGCTCACCATGCACTGGGCACAAAGGGCGCTCACGGCGCTTTTTGAACTGCCAAGGCAAGCCAAACGCTGGCGCTTGCAGCAAAAAGAGCGTGCGGCCCATGCGGCTTTGCTAGACGGCATGGCGCAGTTCATGGAAGGACGTTTTTTGCGAGCCCGAAAATCTGCAGAGTTGGTACTGGTGCGCGAGAAATCATTGGTCGATGCGGGTGAGGTCATTGAACATGCGGGTGCGCTGCGAAGCGTGGCGCATATCTTGGCGGCAGAATCTGCGCATGCCCTTCAAGACAGAGTGGCAAGACAAGTTCATCTCGATGCGGCCTTGCAAGAGCCCATCACGGGTCAGTCAAGTCTCAGACAATCTTTGATGGAGGGGGCCATGATGCGTGCCGCACGCTGGGCCCTTGACGATCGGGATGCTTTTGAAAGCTTGCTCTGGTTAGACCGACTGCCTCAAGGGGTGTCACGTCGTACCTTGGCCATGCGCTTGCGCTTAAAAGCGGCCCGTTTGGCTGGCGAGCCTTCGCAGGCGCTCGACACGGCATTGCTTTTGATCAAGCACCGTGCATTCACCTCCGAAGCGGCAGAAAGTATGGTCCGCAGCTTGGTGTTTGAGTTGATTGCCAAAACCCATGAGTTAGGCCAGATGCAAAGGTTGTGGGCTCGCTTGGGTGAAGCGCAACGACAGTCCACAGATCTGGCCATTCAAGCAGCGCAGCACTGGCTTCAGTTGAAAGGCGACCCTGCGCTTGCACGTACTTGGCTCAAACCCGTTTGGAACAAGCTACAGCACGATGCCAAACAATTGTCCAAAGTTCAGCAATTGAAACTGGTTCAAACATTTGATCGCAGTTTCACGGGTCAGGACAGTGCTGAGGAGCGCGATTGGTTGGTATGGATAGAGGCCGCACAAAAAGCCAATCCGCGTGATGCATTGTTGCAGTTCTTGGCAGGCCGTTTGTGCCAAAAGCGTCAACTGTGGGGCAAAGCGCAGCTCTTGCTTGCACAAGCGGCACCGGCCTTGGAGGATGTTAATTTGCGACGTCAAGCTTGGCGTGCCCTTGCTGAACTTGCCGAGCAACGCGAGGATGTACCTGCGGCGATGCAGGCCTTGAAAAAAGCGGCCATGGATTAAAAAAGGGACCCGTAGGTCCCTTTTTTGATGCCTGTCTTCTTGGATCAGAAGGGCAGGTTCATGTTGCTCAAGTCCTTGCGTGTCTCAACCAAGACCAACGGGCCTTCGTCAAATACCACTGCAGGTGGACGTTCACGTGGTACGTGCACGGGCTTGGGTTCTGCCGCAATGGCGGCCTGTGCTTGTGCAATTTTTTCTGGATCAGAGTTGACCCACTTCAAGCCTGAACCCTCTGCAACTTCAATCAAACTTGCCATGGGCAGCACATAGGTCTGAACCTTGGGCAGCGCCGTGGAGGTGTTGCTAGCAGGTGCTGGTGCTCCCGCAGGTGCGGGCACTGCGGCAGTTGCAGTGGCAGTCGGCGCTGGCACGCTGATGGGCTCAGCGGTGTTTGCAACCGCCTCTCGTGTTGTTGAGGCAGGTGCAGTCGAAGCAGTCGCCGCGCGATCGAAATACGAGCGCGTGACAGGGGCTTCTTCGGCACCAGACTGTTCAGCTGCAACCGTATCACTTGCGCTGCTCACGCCAGACTCTGACGCATTGTTGTCAGTGCCATTGTTGCGCTCTCTGCGGTCGCGGCCGTATCGATCGCGCGAACGACGCTCTCTGCGTTCCGGTGTGCCATTCGTACCCTCTGCAACATCAGTGCGTTCATCACCTGGACTCAATGTGTCAGCTTGTGCATTTGTGTTGTCGTTCAGTGATGCTGGCGCAGGTGCCAAGTTGTCAACATGGTCTGCAGCTGCAGTCTGCCGATTGCCATCTTGGTTGCGACGCTCACCGCGTTCGCCACGCTCACGACGGCCTTCACCGCGTTCACGTCGACCTTCTCCGCGAGGCGCGCGCTCACCACGAGATTCGTTGCGATTGTCTGGGTTGTTCAACTCAGTTGAGTCGACATTCAGAGGGCTTGCATCCACTGACTGAGCGGCATTGCTGTTGGCGTTTTCACGACGCTCGCCACGCTCACCGCGCTGGCCCGAGCGTTCGTTGCGCTCACCACCGCGGCGGTTGCCACCATTTTCGCGAGGTGCACGTGTTTCTGTGTTCTCGCTGCGTTCGCCTTTGTCATTGCGGTCTGCATCGCCGCGGTCGCCGCGATCATTGCGTTCACCACGACGACCTCCGCGGCCACCGCGACCACCACGGCGTTCGCCGTTGCGATCACCGCGTTCGCTGCGTTCGCCGTCTTTGCCAGTGCGATCACCACGCTTGCCAACGTTCTTAGCAGGTTCAGCTTTGGCTTCGGTGCTGCCACCAAACAAACGCTTCAACCAACCAAAGAAACCGCCTGTACTTTCGGCTTTCGCTTCGGCCTTGCCAGCTGTTGGTTTAGCTGTTTTGGGGGTCTCAGCCTTTGGCATAGAAGCTGGCGCAGGTGCGTCAGGCAAGACACCTTTGATCACTGGTGTTTGACGGTTGGTAGGCTCTTGTGATCGACGTGTGACGGTCGTTGGATCTTCCACTTCTTCGGCCATGGTGTAGCTGGCTTCGATGTGGTCCAAACGTGGATCGTCGTGCTTCAAACGCTCGAGTTTGTAGTGCGGCGTCTCCAAAGATTTATTGGGCACCAGCAGCACGTTGATGCGCTGCTTCAATTCAATCTTGGCAATTTCGGGGCGCTTTTCGTTCAACAAGAAAGAAGCCACTTCCACAGGCACTTGCGCATGCACTGCTGCGGTGTTGTCCTTCATGGACTCTTCTTGAATGATGCGCAAAATTTGCAAGGCCGAGCTCTCGGTATCGCGCACATGGCCAGAGCCACCGCAACGAGGGCAGGGGATTGAAGAGCCTTCAGACAAGGCGGGCTTCAAGCGCTGACGGCTCATTTCCATCAAGCCGAACTTGCTGATGGAGCCAAATTGAACACGTGCACGGTCTTGGCGCAAAGCATCGCGCAAGCGGTTTTCCACTTCGCGGCGGTTGCGAGACTCTTCCATGTCAATGAAGTCGATCACGATCAGACCGCCCAAATCGCGCAAGCGCATTTGGCGGGCCACTTCGTCAGCGGCTTCAAGGTTGGTGCGGGTGGCGGTTTCTTCAATGTCGCCGCCTTTGATGGCGCGCGCTGAGTTAACGTCCACGGAAACCAAAGCTTCGGTGTGGTCAATCACGATGGCACCACCGGATGGCAATTGCACCGTGCGTGCATAGGCCGATTCAATTTGATGCTCAATTTGGAAACGGCTGAACAAAGGTGCATCGTCTCTGTAACGCTTTACACGCGGTGCAAACTCTGGCATCACGTGGCTCATGAATTGTTGAGCCTGTTCATAGATGTCGTCGGTGTCGATCAGGATGTCGCCGATGTCACTGTTGAAGTAATCGCGAATGGCACGAATCACCAAGCTGGACTCTTGATAAATCAGGAAAGCACCTTTGGCGCCTTGTGTGGCACCATCAATGGCAGACCACAACTTCAGCAGGTAGTTCAAGTCCCATTGAAGTTCAGGTGCGCTGCGGCCAATGCCAGCAGTGCGGGCAATGATGGACATCCCTTTGGGATATTCCAATTGGTCCATGGCTTCTTTGAGTTCAGCGCGGTCATCGCCTTCAATGCGACGGCTCACACCACCACCACGAGGATTGTTAGGCATCAAGACCACATAGCGGCCGGCCAAACTGATGAAGGTGGTCAGGGCGGCGCCTTTGTTGCCACGTTCTTCTTTTTCAACTTGCACCAAAAGCTCTTGGCCTTCGCGAATCACATCGTTGATGCGAGCTTGGCTAACAGAAACACCTTCGGCGAAGTATTGGCGGGATATTTCTTTGAAAGGCAAAAAGCCGTGGCGCTCTTCACCGTAGTCGACGAAACAAGCTTCGAGCGAGGGCTCGACGCGTGTGACAACTGCTTTGTAGATGTTGCCTTTGCGTTGCTCGCGGCCTTCAATTTCAATTTCGTAGTCGAGGAGTTTTTGTCCGTCGACGATGGCCAAGCGGCGTTCTTCAGCCTGGGTGGCGTTGATCAGCATCCGTTTCATGATGCATCCCTTCTTTATGTGTCAGCAATACCCACCCCGCCATGTATGGCGTTGGGGTCGGATCACCTGTTTAACAACCAGCTCTCAAGGAGCCAACGGTGCCGAGACTGACGTTCGAAACGAAGGGAATTGCCAAATGATTCCGACATTCATGGGCGCAAATGTGTCGCTGGAATGTGGAAAGGGGCGCGTGGAAGACTCGAGGCTGTGGGCGCGCGCAGGCAATGGTGTCTCGAGTGGCGCAAACAGCCACTGCAAAAAAGACAGCAAAGATCCAAACATCACACTCATTTCGATTCAATCCGTTCAGCAGCTGAAAAGCTACTGAATAAAATATTCCGTATCTGGGTTTCAAAGCATCGGTCCAACCAACAAGGTGGTCTGCCACTGTCGGCCCTGGCCTTCAGTCTGCAGATTTCGCTCATGGCGGCATCGAACTTACGGCGCTTGTTGGTGGAGAGTGAACTAAACTCCTGTCTTCAGGAATTCATTTCCATTCAAATCAACCACTTACAGCACAACGCCGGTGAATCACATTATAGGCCCCCAAGCCTCCCATTCGAGCACGCCTCAGGCCACAAATCCGGCTTTAGAAGTGAAATGGTTGACTGTGGACGAAGAGTCAGCTGGCCAAAGGCTGGACAACTTTTTGATCCGTCACCTCAAAGGTGTCCCTAAAACACACGTTTACCGCATCATTCGAAGCGGGGAGGTGAGGATTAACAAGGGTCGGGCCTCGGCCGACACTCGAATTGAGAACGGTGATGTCGTCAGACTTCCCCCGGTTCGGATTTCGGACAAAGTCGCAGAAAAGGCGGCCAGACCGGCGCCGGGTCGAGAATTCCCGCTGTTGTTAGAAGACGACGCTTTGATGGCCATTGATAAACCTGCCGGCGTGGCGGTGCATGGTGGCTCGGGCGTTAGTTTTGGTGTGATTGAGCAATTAAGGCAAGCCAGGCCGCAGGCCAAACTGCTGGAGTTGGTGCACCGTCTTGACAGAGAAACCAGCGGAATTTTGTTGGTGGCCAAGAAGCGAAGTGCCCTGAAACATGTTCAAGACCAGTTTCGGGAACGTGAAACTGGCAAAACCTATTTGGCAATGGTTCAAGGAAGTTGGCCCGAAAAGCTGAAAGTTATCGACAGTTCACTGCATAAATACCTGCTTCCAGATGGCGAGCGCCGTGTGCGGGTCACCTCTAATGATGATCCTGATGGCATGCGCTCCATCACGCTGGTCAAGGTGGCGCAGCGTTTGGAAGGTTGTACTTTGTTAGAAGTCACCATCAAAACCGGGCGCACACACCAAATTCGCGTTCATTTGGCATCTCAAGGTCATCCCATTGCAGGCGACGACAAGTATGGCGACTTCGAATGGAACAAAGCGCTAAACAAGCATGGTTTGAAGCGCATGTTTCTTCATGCGTGGCGTCTCCAATTCACCCACCCCGCAACCGGCAAGCGCGTGGAATTGAAGTCACCACTTCCACCAGAATTACAACTGTATGCAAACCATGTCAAATCAAAATCTACGCCCACGGCAATTTGACCTGATCGCCTTTGATTGGGATGGCACCTTGTTTGACTCGACTGCCATCATCACACGTTGCATTCAGCGTGCTGTGGTGGATGTGGGAGGCAAGGAGCCAACTCGTGAGGCGGCTTCGTATGTCATCGGAATGCCTTTGATGCAGGCTTTGGCCCATGCCGCGCCGGATATCTCACCTGACAAATACCCTCAATTGGGGGAGCGTTATCGATACCATTACGTGGCACATCAAAACGACTTGTGTTTATTTGAAGGTGTGTTGCCCCTGTTGGCCGATTTGAAGACGCGCCACCACTGGATCGCCGTGGCAACCGCCAAGAGTCGCAAAGGGTTGACAGAGGCTTTGGAGGCTGTCGAGTTGAAAGGCGCCTTTGATGGTTCTCGTACCGCAGACGAAACCGCCGGTAAACCCAATCCCTTGATGCTGCATGAACTGATGCGAGAGTTTGGCGTTGAGCCTGAGCGGACCCTCATGATTGGCGACACCACACATGATTTGCAGATGGCATTGAACGCTGGCTGTGCCAGTGTGGGTGTGAGCTATGGTGCGCATGAACCTTCTGTGTTTCATGCTTTGAATCCTCTGCATGTGGCGCATTCTGTCTCAGAGTTGCGTCAGTGGTTGCTTGAAAACGCCTAAAGCTGAGCCCGGAGGCTGTTTTTTGAGCGTAAATTTGATTCAATGAGAGGTGTTTCATGAGCGAAGCAATTCCTTTGTGCAATTCCCATGACTTGGTTGACAGCGGACTGGCGGTGCCGTTTGATGTCATTTATGGCGGTCAAACATGTCGTGCTTTTGCTGTTCGATTTAAGGGGCAAGTTCACGCCTATTTGAATCGTTGCAGTCATGTGGCCATGGAAATGGATTACCAGCCCAATCGTTTTTTTGACGCATCGGGTCAATTTTTAATATGTGCCACTCATGGCGCCATGTACCGACCTGAGTCGGGTGCTTGTGCTGGCGGCCCTTGCAATGGGGGTTTGATCCCAATTACCTTGTCTGAGCAAGGCGGAGTGGTTCACTGGCATACTGATTTCAATTTAAAACCTTTTGAGTTCTCATGAGTTCTGAACATCCTGAATCTTTCGGTGCTGCTGCTTCATCTGCAGACCCAGCTCACAGCCAATCCAGTATGGCGCAAGCGCAAACGAGTTGGGAGCGTCAAACTTTGTCCGAATTGGTGCATGCCAACTTGAAAGAACAGCAGGCCGCACGTCGTTGGAAAATGGGTTTGAGATTGGCTTGGTTGCTATTTTGGGCTGTGGTCATGTGGCAAATTTTTTCGCACAATCAAACAGCCTCCAACATCACCACGCCGCATACGGCCTTGGTCAACATCAAAGGTGAAATCGCCGATGGTGCAGATGCCAGCGCAGAAAACATCGTTGCTGCCATGCGCGCTGCCTTAGAAGACTCTGGGTCACAAGCCTTGATTTTGTTGATCAACTCACCGGGTGGCAGTCCAGTGCAAGCGGGCATCATCAGCGATGAAATCGTGCGTTTGAAGGCTTTGCATCACAAGCCAATCTATGCCGTTGTCGAGGAGTCCTGTGCCTCCGCGGCTTATTACATTGCGGCGGCAACAGACAAAATTTACGTCGACAAAGCCAGCATTGTGGGCAGCATTGGCGTGTTGATGGATGGCTTTGGCTTCACAGGTTTGATGGACAAGTTGGGGGTCGAAAGACGCCTCATGACGGCAGGTGAAAACAAGGGGTTTTTAGACCCCTTCAGCCCGCAAACTGATGCCCAGCGGAAGCATGCGCAAAGCATGTTGAATCACATCCACTCTCAGTTCATTGCGGTGGTTAAAAAGGGACGTGGTGATCGTTTGAAAGAAACGCCAGAAATGTTCAGTGGCTTGTTTTGGACGGGCCAACAAGCGGTCGAGTTGGGTTTGGCTGACGAAATGGGCAGTCTCGATCAAGTCGCGCGAGAGGTGGTGAAAGCAGAAGAGCTGGTCGATTACTCACGCCGTGACAATGTGGCCGAACGCTTGGTCAAGCGATTTGGTGCGGCCATGGGCGAAGGCGCATGGCGTGCCATGCGCGCTAGCGCCACCATCCGCTGATCACTGTGAGGCTGTCTTGCGTTCAATTGCCAATGGCGAAAACCGCAGGCGTTTGATTGTTCAGACCCTCTGGCAGTTGACCTGCTGATAGCTTTCGCCATTGCTGAGCGCTTGCACTTCTGTGAGTGGCCGTAGGCAATGTGATCCCGCTGCTGAATGCCAAGCGTGTGTTGGCTTGTAATGTCTGCACAAGCGACGACCACAAAGGCGCATTGCGATAGGGCGTCTCAATGAACAGCTGGGTTTGGCCCGTTTTCAATGCCAGTTGCTCTAGCTCCTTGATTCTGCGGCTGCGATCTTGTGCATCCTGCGGCAAATAGCCTACAAATGCGAAATTTTGGCCATTCATCCCAGTGCAGGCCAAGGCCATCAACAAGGAGACGGGTCCCACCAGGGGTATCACTTGTATGCCCAGATCGTGCGCGGCACGCACGACAGAACTTCCGGGGTCTGCCACCGCAGGCATGCCTGCTTCGCTCACCAGACCCATGTTGTGCCCTTGCAGAGCGGCAGTCAAAAGTGGTTTGGCGTCAAAGCCGCCTTGGTGGTCGCCCTTTTTATGAATCTCTCTGGGCAGTTCGGTGATGGCTTGCGCTTGAATTGGTGTTGTCAGAGATGAATGCGCGTCAATCCGTTTCAGGTAAGCGCGTGTGGTTTTTGCGTTTTCGCAAATCCAGTGTGTGATGCTGGATGCAACTTCAAGTGTGCCCAATGGCATCACCTCTCGGAGATCAATGTCTTGTTTGCAGCCGAAGTCCAGCGGCGCGGGCACCAAATAAAGTTTGCCGATTGTGGTGTCTGTGGAGGTCATAGAAGTTTCATGCCTGCAGCTCTGAGCATGTGGCATGTTCTGATCAAGGGCAGTCCAACCAAGGCTGTGGGATCGTCATTGTCGATGGCGGACAGCAGTGCAATGCCCAAGCCTTCACTTTTGGCGCTGCCTGCGCAGTCATAGGGTTCTTCGGCCTTGAGGTAAGACTCGATTTCTTCGTCTGTCAAATCTCTGAATTGCACTTTCACGGCGGCCAGGTCTGTTTGTTCAAAGCCCGTGGCCAAGCAAATCACGGACAGTGCTGTCTGAAAAATCACAGTTTTGCCTCGCATGCGCTGCAGTTGTTTGACGGCATTGGCGTGGTTTCCTGGCTTACCAAGAGGCAGACCGTCCAGGTCAGCCACTTGATCTGAGCCAATGACCACCGCCTCAGGGAATTTGTTTGCAACTGCGCGCGCTTTGGCCAATGCCAAACGAAGTGCTAAATCTTTGGGAGATTCATTGTTGAGCGGGGTTTCATCGACCTCGGGCGCTGCAATGTCAAAGGGGATCCCCAGTCGTGACAGCAATTCTTTGCGGTAACGGGAGGTGGAGCCCAAGATCAAAGTGCGATTTGAGATGGAAGAGACGGGGGTATGGTTGTCTTTGGACATCCCTCAATTCTCTTACACTGGCGGCATGGATAAAAAAATTGATTTAAAACACCTCCATGTCAAGGCTTTTGCACGGGACGGATTGAGTGCGCAAGGACAGCAAGACTTGTCTTATTTTGAGCGGTTGTCCGATTTGGCCAGTCTTGGGGACGCCCAAAACTTGGCAATTCCCCAGGTTTCGTGGGAGCTGAGCGGTGAGATGGTTCCGGTCACGGGCGGTGAGGCTGACATTTGGCTGCATTTGACGGCGCAAGTGAACCTGCCGATGCAGTGCCAACGCTGTATGGGGCCTGTGATGCTTGAAATTAAGTCGGAACAATCCTTCCGATTTGTCGCGGACGAGGCCACAGCAGAGGCGCAAGACGATGAATCGGAAGAAGATTTGTTGGTTTTAGTGCCTGAATTGGATGTGTGGGAGCTGATCGAGGACGAGTTGATTATGTCGGCCCCCATTGTGCCCAAGCATGAGATTTGTCCTGCAACAGTGACCATGTCGGTGGCCGATGAGGCGTTTGAGGAGGCCTTGGAGGCAAAACCCAACCCTTTTGCTGCCTTGGCCCAATTGAAGCAAAAACCACAATAAAGCGCTAGATCGGTAGAAAAGATTGGGCTATAATCAGCGGCTTCGCGTCTTTCAAAGATGCGTATAACTGTTTAACCCAAAGCTGCGTTGCAATTGATACGCTGCTTACAACGCTTCTAAGGAGCCATCATGGCTGTTCAACAAAATAAAAAGTCACCATCCAAACGTGGCATGCACCGTTCACACAATGCGCTGAACGTGCCTGGTATCGCTGTAGAGCCAACAACTGGCGAAACACATTTGCGTCACCACATCAGCCCCAACGGTTTTTACCGTGGTCGCCAAGTTTTGAAGAACAAGTCAGAAGCCTAACTGACGCTTCAAATACAGGCCCGATGCTACATTCAAGGTAGCCTCGGGCCTTTGTATTTGTGCCCTTAAAAAACATGTCCTCCAAAGAAATCTTCACGCTGTCTGTCGATTGCATGGGTGGTGACCACGGTCCACGTGTCACCTTGTCAGCGTGCCGCAATTTTTTAGCCAAACATCCTGAGGCTCGGTTGCTGTTGGTGGGGCAACCGGAGGCTTTGGCTGGCTTTCAGCATGAGCGTGCTGAAGTTGTGGCTGCCACAGAGGTGGTGGGCATGGATGATCCAGTTGAAGTGGCACTTCGCCGGAAAAAAGATTCTTCAATGCGTGTGGCCATTGAGCAGCTTAAGTCTGGTGCTGCGCATGCGGCGGTATCTGCTGGTAACACGGGTGCATTAATGGCTATCGCACGTTATGTGCTCAAAACCATGGATGGCATTGATCGTCCTGCCATTGCGGGGCAAATGCCCAATTTCAAGGGTGGCGGTACGACCATGCTTGACTTAGGTGCCAACGTCGATTGCGCACCCGAGCACCTGCTTCAGTTTGCTGTGATGGGTTCCGCTTTGGTTTCTGTCTTGCAAGACAATGAAAGTCCCACAGTGGGTTTGCTGAACATTGGTGAAGAAGCCATCAAAGGCAATGAAATTATCAAAAAAACAGGTGAATTGCTGCGATCTGCTGGCAATTCTGGCGATTTGAACTTTTACGGTAACGTTGAAGGTAATGATATTTTCAAAGGTACAGTGGATATCGTGGTGTGCGATGGGTTTGTGGGCAATGTGGCGCTTAAGACCAGCGAAGGCTTGGCCACCATGATGGGTGGCTTCTTGAAGTCTGAGTTTTCTCGCAGTATCTTCACCAAAATTGCTGCCATCTTTGCTTATCCGGTTTTAAATTCTTTCAAAAACAGAGTTGATCACCGTCGTTACAACGGCGCAGCATTGTTAGGGCTTCGCGGCTTGGTTTTCAAAAGTCACGGTTCGGCCGATGAGTTGGCCTTCGAAACTGCCCTCAACCGCGCGTATGATGCAGCCAGACATCAACTGCTCAGCCGTGTTGC
>CALEYZ010000078.1 GCA_937928195.1 uncultured Limnohabitans sp. | reverse complement strand
TGTAGCAGACAAAGTAACATTGATGTTTTCAATATTAATTGCCTTGGGCAGCAATTCGTTCAAAGCATCAGCATCGCCTGAGTCTGCAGATAAGTTACTGCTTGTGACTGACAGATTGTATGTATCGTTATCTGTTTGTTGACCATCTACCACAAGATCAGCAGCCACATATGTAGCAGATGTACCCGTAAATGTGTCATTTCCAACGGAGCCAACCAAGACATCAGAGGAGGTGCTGTCTGTCAATGCAAATGACTTGCCCGTAGGGTTCTGCAAAGCAGTAATTGTGTCTTGAGCAGCCTTCAAGTCAGCAGCAGCTTTAGCGGCGGCAGTTGAAGCAGCAGCGTCATCAGCAGCCTTTTGTGCGGCAAGAGCGGCAGCTTGGTCAGCAGCGGCTTTGTCAGTAGCGGCCTTCAACGCAGCAGCAGCATCAGCAGCGGCTTTGTCAGCAGCAGCCTTAGCGGCTGTAGCGTCAGCAGTAGCCTTGTCGTTTGCAGCTTTCAAAGCGGCAGCAGCGTCAGCGGTTGCTTTGTCAGCAGCGGCTTTAGCAGTAGCGGCATCAGCAGCAGCTTTGTCTTGTGCGGCCTTCAGAGCGGCAGCAGCAGTAGCTTCGGCAGCAGCCTTAGCATCCGCAGCAGCTTTTGCAACAGCAGCAGCGGCAGCAGCGTCGTCAGCAGCTTTCTGAGCAGCAACGGCAGTGTTGATAGCCAACACGTCTGTGTCTACGCCAGTGATGGCAGAAACCAAAACAGTCACATCACGCTCTGTTGCATGAGCTGCTGTAAATACAGCAGCCTTGTTTACCTTAGCTGCAAAGTCAGCAGCAATAGTTGCATAGGCGCTTGTAGTGCCTTCTTGAGCTTTCAAGAAATCAATGGCGTCAGAAGCTGCGCCAGCACGGCCTTTGGTTGTCACCAAAGCAGCCACAGCTGCTTTAGCTTGTGAGTACACAGCACTAGTTGAAGACACACCCAAGTTGCTGAGCAAGTGATCAACGAACAATGCGTCTGTGGAGATGTCTTTCTCCAGGATGGGGCCAACAGCGTTGGCAAAGCCAGCGGCGTTAGCGGTCATTTCGGCGGCATAGCCACCAGCAGCTGCGTTAAACAGTGCTACGGAGAGTGCATTTACGGTTGCCATTTAATTTCCTTTTTTAGGGATTGGTAAAAACTAGATTTCTTTGCAAAGAAACCGAGTGCGAGCGATCAAGCAAAAAGCCCACACTCGACAGAGCGCACTGTTTCCAATGCGCTCTGCTGAATGCGGGCTTGTTGTGTACTTTTGTAGCTAGGTACCAAACTGGTAGTAAGCATGAAAGTCTGGTCATAAGACTTTGTCATTGACTTTCTCCTTTTCTAAGTTAATTAAAAACAAACGGAGACACCCATAGAGTGAACCCATTTATTCGCTGTGAGGGGATTGTAGAAGATTTCTGACGTCGTTTTTTGTGATTTGAGTCACACACAAGGGCATGAAAACGCATATTTGCAAAAAAACAACGCGTTTTTGGGTGGTTTTTTGGCATTTCAGTCATTTGCCCACCTCAAACCAACATAAACACCCGAATTCTTCAAATTAAACAAGGTGTTATTGGATCTTTGTGAAGTGGCTTCAAGGTTCAAGCCTGCACTCCACTGTTTGGCCACTGGCACCCAGTAGCCCAAGCCCAAATCTGTGCGGTGCGTGTTGGATTTTAAGTCCCCCAGCAAGTCGCTGTAGGCTTGCTTGTCCTGGCTGTGGGCATAGCGCAACCAAGCAGACAGTTGGCCCGCAGCCAAAGGCAAGAAAGGCACCGACACAATTTGCTCATGGCGCACCAGCAAGTCTGTGCGCTGGCGGTTGCCACCAGGTCGGCTGCTGTCTTGTGCTTTATCTTGGCCACCGCCCAGCGCCACATGTGTTTCGCGGTTTTGGCCGCTGCTGCACACCCAGTCCATGCGGCCATAGGTGTACACACCATTCAAGCTGGCCGATTGCGGAAAACTTTGGTCTATACGGCCAATGGCCGGCGCCCACTTGCAGGCTGCGCCCAAAGAGTCCCAAGAAAACTTAAGTTGTAAACCTTGGTCTTGGTAGGCCGTTTGGTTGCCCAGCCAAAACTGCGTGCCGCCTGCGGCCACTTGCCACACGCCAGACGCATTGCCCGCCAACATGGGCAAGCTGTACTTCACGGCGCCTTCTGCGGTGCGGTTGTTGCCGCCCACACTGGCTGCGCCCGTTTTGCTGGCCAGGGCCGCATTGACCGACAGCTCTTGGCCACCTGCCCCGCGCATCACACCTTGCAAGGCGGCCGTTGTTTTAAAGGCATCGCCAGCCACAGGCTTGGCGTTGTCGGTCAGGCCCAAGGTTACTGGGCCATTTGACAAATACAAAGTGAGGGCATCGGTGTACGTGGCACTGTTCAAGTTGCTTTCGTGGCCGTACGCGGTTTGCAGCAGGCCATTCCATTGCCACTGCGGCTCTGCGCGCAGGCTGTTTGCAACGGGCATGTCGGTGCTTTGGGCTGGGCTAAGCTGCGCCTTTAGGCCCGGCTGAATGTCCGCCCGTTGCAACACATTGTTCAAAATAGCGCGGGCCGAGCCCTTCAAGCCAATTTGCGCCAAGGCCTGCGCGTAATCAAGTTGCGCCCCAGGCAAGTCGGGGTTGATGAGCAAGGCTTTTTCTAAAGAGATAGCCGCCGCTTCGGTCTGGCCTTGGGCCAGCAACTGGGCACCGCGGTGCGCATGGAAGAACGCGTTGTCATCGCAGGCTTCGGCCAGGGCGGCCAATTGGGCAAGGGTGGCGGTTTGCCATTGCGCGGGGGCTGGGCAGGCACTTTGTGCAAAAGCAGCAGGCGCGCACAACACCATGGCCAGCAAGGCTGACAAGCCCAAGGTGGGCACCGGCTTCATGCGAATACTTCCGCAGCCAGACTGTTCACTCTGCACAGCTTTGATGATAAAAATTAGAAGGGTTGGCGATTAGCCAATCATACTGACTTCAGACGCAAATCCTGCGTCCAGGCCAGACACCAAATGCAGGTGTGAGGGGTCCACCTCAATTTGCAAGGCGTACACCGTGCGCGGTGTGCGCATGCCGGCCAACAAAAAGTCGCCCAGCTTTTGCATGTCGTCAAAGCCAGACTGCGCTTTGGCCTGTGGGCCCACCAGCACGGGGTAACCCAACTCGGAGGTGAGCTTTTCTAAGCGCGACGCCACACTAACCGCCTCACCCATGACGGTGTGAACACGGCGGCGTGCGGGGCCAAACGAGCCCACCATGACGGGGCCGGTTTCAATGCCAATGCCAATGTCCAGGGGCGGTGTTTTTCTGGAAGCCACTTTGGGCAACTGGGCCACGCCTTCTTTCCAAATGACCTCGGCCGCTTGCAAGGCCTTTTGCGCATGCTGGTTGCAAGGGCTGGAGCCATTCCAAACGGCCGTCAGGCCATCGCCCACCATTTGCTCCACCACGCCGCCATGCTCTGTGACGATGCGGTCAAGGGTGGTGTAGAACAAATGCAGCACCATGGCGGCGTCTTCGGGGGCGCGCTCTTCGCAGTAGGCAGAGAAGTTGCGCAGGTCCACCAACATGACAGTGGCTTCGCGGGTTTCGGCCACCACTTGGGCGGTAGGACCTTCAAAGGCCACGCGGCGGGCAGCGCCTTCGGGCAAATAACTAGAAAGGTTTTCAAACAAACGCTCGCGCTCGGCGCGCACACGCAGCATTTCGGACACGGTCAGCAGGCCTGCGGCCAAGGCCACAAACACAACGGGTTGACCCCAGCCCAGCCACTGGTGCGCCACCAACAACAAGCCAGCGTGCACCGCAAAAACAGAAGCGCCTGTGGCCAGGGCCACCAGAGGCATCACCACGGCAGCCTTGGGGCCGGCGGCGCGCAAAGAGAAGACCAACACCAACAAAGCCACCAGGCCTGTGGCCAAAGGCCAGAGCGGTGCCCAGGCAGGCGCAAACGGCGTGCGCGCATCGAGCGCGGCCGACATCATTTGGGCATGCACTTCCACACCGCCCACTGCGCCACCTTGCGGTGTAGGCACGGCATCGCCACCGCCAAACGCGGTAGAGCCCACCAAGACCCAAGCGCCCTTGAGCATGCTGGGCGGTACTTTGCCTTGCAACACGTCAACGGCAGACACGGAGGCAAAACCATCGCGCGGCATTTGATAAGACACGCGCAACTGACCTTTGTTGTCCAAAGGCAATTGCAAACCACCCACATCCAGCAGCTGCGCGCTGCCAGTGCTGAACAAACCAGCTTGCGTGTTGCGCCACACAGGTTGTGCACCCGTGGCAGCGGCCAAGCCGGCAACGGCCAACGCGGGGTACGCATTGCCTTCGTAGCAGACCACGGCGGGCACGCGGCGAATGCTGCCGTCGGCGTCAATGATGGGGGTGATGTGACCCACACCCGCGCTGCTTTGGGCCAACAAAGTTTCGGCACCCATGAAGCCAAAGGCAGGGGTGCCGTGGATGGCGCAGGCGCCCATGGCACCCGCCAGTTGGCCCGACTTCAATTGGGCTTGCGGGTTGAGCGCAAACACTTGAGAGATGACTGTGGGGGCGCCCGCTTTGAGGGCTGCGGCCAGCTTTTGATCTTGGGCGGCGTCTTGCGCGCCATCGAACAACACGTCCACCACTTTGAGATTGACGCCATAAGCATCAAGGCCTGAGAGCAAAGTGGCCACTCGCTCGCGGGGCCATGGCCAAGGGCCTAAAGCCTGCGTGCTTTTCTCGTCAATGTCGACCACCACCACGCGGCGCTCAGTGGCGTCGGGGTTGGCCAAAGACCAAGTGCGGCTGGCCAAGCGCTCTTCCCACTGCTGCATTTGGGGCGCCCAAACGGCAGACACCACCGCCATCAGCACCACGGCCAAGGCAGACACCGCGGCGTAAAGCCACATGGGTTTTTTAAGGAGAGCGGCCAGTTTCATACGGTACTGGCTTAACGGCCCCAGAGGGTGGCGCCGACAAAAGAGCCACGACCCACTTGGGTTTTAAAGAGGTAACCGGCTTGGCGGGCGTCTAGTGAAATAGCGCCAGCCAGGCTGCTGGTGGGTGCGGCTTCGGGGCCAGAGCGGCCCAAGAAGATGCCGGTGCCGGCATTGATGCTGCCGGTTTGGCTGAAGGTTTGAAGTCCCGTGCCTTCGGCACTCAGGCCCAGTTGGGTGGCAAAAGTTTTGGCACCAAAGTCGATGGACAAACTGCCAGACGACACGGTGGCGGGCACCAGTTCATTGGCGGCATTGCGGTAATAAGCCGAAGAAGACTTGAGACCGAAGTCGGTTTTGGTGGTGAGGGTGGGCAGCACGTTGATGTTGCTGGGCTCACGGAACAAGAAGTAGTAGCCATCACCCACGGTTACTTCGTTGCCGCGCATGGCATCGAGGAAAGGCACGGTCAGGCTGTCGTTGGCAATGGGGTCACGCGCCCAGCGGCCCCAAATGAGGCGATTGTTGCCAACGGCATTGAGGGGGTTTTTGGCTTCGGTATCGGAGGCCAGCGGCTTCTCGGCGGCGTCGCGCACTTGGCGGTCCAGTTGCAAGAGCTTGCTGTTGTCGGCCTGGCCGGGCTTGTTGACGTTTTGGAAGCTGGGGTCGGTGCTACCCAAGCGGTACACCAAGGCTTGGCCCAACATTTCTGCTGTCAGCTCTTTGGCGCGAGGGGTGGTGCAAACGCCCAAGGCATCGGCCTTGCAAGCGCTGTCGAAGGGGGCCATCACGATGGCGCCTTGGTTCACCGTGACGCGAATGACGTCCTTGGACACTTGGGTCACAAAGTCGGTGCCCTTCACGCCAATGGCCACCAAGGGGGTGTTGAGGCGGAAGCGGTCTTTGGCGGCTTGGGCGGCGGCGCCAGAAATAGAGCGGGCCTCGCCAGAGTCAAGG
Source organism: uncultured Limnohabitans sp. (assembly GCA_937928195.1). GTDB lineage: Bacteria > Pseudomonadota > Gammaproteobacteria > Burkholderiales > Burkholderiaceae_C > Limnohabitans_A. Next base: position 12,355 of record CALEYZ010000078.1, on the reverse strand, counting down.
CTGAGGCGAACCACAGACGCTGCAGGGTCGGCCGGGCTGTACTTGAATTCGTGAATGCGGAACACCGAGTTGGGGCGAACGCTAACGCGGGCGCCATCGATGAAGCGAATGTGCACATGGCCATTGTCGGAGGTGCGAATGACATCGCCCTCTTGCACCGAGCCGCCCTTTTGAGGTTCGGCAGCGCCTTCTGCGCGGTCAATGTGCGACTTGCCAATGGTGAGCGTGACCTCGCCCACCACTTGGGCGGCTTGGGCCAGGCTGCCAAAGCCCAACAACACCCCAGCCATCAACAAAGCGATGACCATGCCCCAGACGCGGCTGAGCGGACGGGCCGCTGCTGGCTGGGTAAGGTGGAGGGCTTGAATGTGCATGGTTTGACGCAATATTGTGCGGAAGTATAAAAAGGAAAGGCCCACCGAACATGTGCGCAAGATCACACGCCCGGCAAAACAAGAGCCGCCTGCGGTGTGGCGCTTTGGCGTGATTAACCCCTAAGATACGGGGTTCAAATTATGGCCATCCACCCATCGCTATTGCAGCAATTTAACCTGATGCGTCTGTTTCCAGCAGACGCATTGGCGTCGCTTGCCGCGCATTCCAGCACGCACGCTTTTTCAAAGCGCGAGGTGGTTTTGGCCAAAGACAAACCCTCCAGCAGCCTGATGTTTTTGCTGGAAGGCAGGCTGCAAGCCATTGATTTTACGCTGGATGGCCGTGAAGTAGGCCTTCACTTTATTGAAGAAGGCCAGTACTTTGGCGAGATCTCGGTCCTCGATGGCCTGCCCTCCCCCGAGGTGGTCATTGCCAACAAAAAGTCGCAGGTGGTGATGGTGCCCGCGCGCGAAATTCGCTCGCACATCTTTGCCTCGCCCCAGGCCATTGAGGCCATTACCTCAGGCTTGACCAAGCGCATCCGCGACCAATCCAACCAGCGCCAAATTTTGGGCATCATCAGCCCGCTGCAGCGCATTTGCGCATTGCTGCAAAACCTGTCCAAAGACGGCAAGAACCCCGAGTTGATTGCCAACGCCCCCACGCACCAGGAGATTGCCATCATGGTCAACCTCACGCGCGAAACGGTCACGCGGGCGTTTCAGGTGTTGCAGTCGCAAGGCGCTTTGGCGCGCGATGGCGACGATTTGAAAGTGGACACCGGCAAGCTGAAGCAGCTGGCAGAAAAGTCGGCCGACTGAACATTGATGCAGTGAACATGACTGAATTTGCCACCACTTTTTTAAAACACTTTGCGTGGCCTTGGGCCCATCGCAATTTGATCTGGCAATTTGCGCGGCGTGAAGTGTTGGGCCGCTATCGGGGCTCGGTGTTGGGCGTGGGCTGGTCGGTGCTGACACCCATGGCCATGTTGGCGGTGTACACCTTGGTGTTCCGGCACATCTTCAAGGCCAAGTGGCCGGGTGTGGAAGATGGCAACATGAGCTTCGCCCTCAATTTGTTTGCAGGCCTGTTGGTGTTCAACTGGGCCGCAGAATTTTTAAGCCGTGCGCCCAGACTCATGACCGATCAACCCAACTTGGTGACCAAGGTGGTGTTTCCATTGCAAGTGCTGCCGTGGTCTGCGCTGCTGTCGAGTTTTTTCCATGTGCTGGTGTCTTGTGCTGTGTGGCTGGCGGGTTGCTTGCTGTTTGGGCAAGGCGTGCATGCCTCGTGGCTGGCCTTGCCTTTGGTGTTTTTGGCCTTGGCGCCCACGCTGCTGGGCTTGGGCTGGGCGCTGTCGGCGCTGGGTGTTTACTTTCGCGACTTGAGCGAAATGGTGGGCCTCTTCATGGGCATGCTGCTGTTTTTAACGCCGGTGTTTTTTCCACTCAGTGTGTTGCCCGACTTTTTGCAAGGCTGGGTGGCCTTCAATCCCTTGGCCGTGCCCATTGAAGCTTTGCGCAGCATTGGCCTGATGGGCCAGTGGCCGCAGTTTGCGTTGTTGCTGCAATTGTTTGGCGTGGGCTGTGGGCTGGCTTTGAGCGGTGCCTGGCTGTTTGAAAAATCACGCAAGGGGTTTGCCGATGTCCTCTAACGCAACCGTGATTGCCTTGGACGGCGTGGGCAAAACCTACAAACGTTTTGCCAAACCATCCGACCGGTTTTGGCAAACGGTGTGGCCGTCTGCGCTGCGCGGCGGCGATGCCAAAGCCAATGAGTTTGTGGCCTTGGCGCCGCTTTCTTTGAAGGTGCAACGCGGTGAGGCCTTGGGCTTGATTGGCCGCAATGGCGCGGGCAAATCAACGCTGCTGCAAATGGTCTGTGGCACCTTGAACCCCAGCAGCGGCAGCGTGACAGTGAACGGCAAAATTGGCGCGCTGTTGGAATTGGGTGCGGGCTTTAATCCCGAATTTACCGGCCGCGAAAATGTTTATTTGGCCGCTGCGGTGATGGGTTTGTCGGGCGCCGAAACCGATGCTTTGTACGAAAGCATTGTGGAATTTTCTGGCATTCGCGAGTTCATTGACCAGCCGGTGAAAACCTATTCGAGTGGCATGTATGTGCGCTTGGCCTTCTCTATTGCCACCAGCGCCAACCCCGATATTTTGGTGATTGACGAAGCCCTGAGTGTGGGCGATGGCGCGTTTGCCAAGAAGTCGTTTGAGCGCATCATGCAACTCAAAGCGCAAGGCACCACGGTGCTGTTTTGTTCGCACTCGATGTACCAAGTGGAATCCTTTTGTGACCGCGCAGTGTGGCTCGACCATGGGCAAGTGCAAATGGAAGGCCCTGCGTCTGATGTGGTGGCAGCGTATACCGACAGCTTGCGTGCAGAAGGTGACGATGGCGCAGTGCCAGCAGCAGCGTCAGTGGTGGCAGAGGCCACATCAACGCCAACACCGACAGGCCTGACGGGCATCACGCGCATCACGGGCATTGAGGTGACAGTGGACGGCGTACAAGGGCGCGAATTGCAAGCGGTCAGTTTGCAAAGCGATGTGCACATTGCCGTGAAGTTTGAGTCAGACCCCACGCAACCCTGCCCTACTTTTGCCACGGGCTTTGCGTTGCCCGACGGTCAAATTTTTACCAGTGCGTACACCTTGTTTGATGGCGTGCGCATTGTGCGTGATGCGCAAGGCCGTGGCCAAGCCACCGTGGTGTTTGAAAAGTTGCCGCTGATGAAGGGGCGTTTTTCAGTGGGCGCTTATTTGTTTGACGAGCGTGCACTGCATGTCTACGACGTGGTGCTGCAAGCCGCGACGGTGGTGGTGACGCAGCCTGGTGTGCACCAAGGCTTTGTGCAATTGCCACACCGCTGGCAACAAGACTAAGACTTCTGCGGCGTTTGCAAGGCGCCCAACAAATCGTAAAACTGCTGCTCGGGTGCACGCATCACGTGGGGGCCAATGCAGTCCAATGCGGTTTGTGTCAGCGCCTCTGGCGTGCAAGTAGCGGGGTCAATGGCTGGATGCAAGGTGAGCAAGTGCCGCTGTGTTTGTGCGTTGTATTCAATGGCGGCCGGCACCACTTGCGCGCCCGTTAGCTGGGCCAATTTGGCGGGACCCGTTTGCAAATAAATGCGTTGCCCCATGAACTCAAACTGTTGCTCGGGCTTGTCGGCGGCGGGCTCGCGCACATCGAGGGCCACTGTGAGCACATGGTGCGGTTGCTTGAGCCAGCGCACGGAGCCAATGGGACTTTGATCGGTGTAAAAAATGACCGGTGCATTGCAGCTTTCGGCAGAGCGCTTGTGCACGCCCAGCCAAAACGCTTTTTCTTCAGGCGAGCAAAACTCCAAATTGCGACGCGAGGCAATGGACGTGATGGGTGCGCCGCCGCACAAATGGTGCAAGGCGCCATTCATGAGCAACCAGCTGCCGTGGTGCACAAAGACTACAATGACCGAGCCCTTGGCCAAGGCCTGGGTGTAGTGCGCAGCCCCCTCGATGTCCACGCGTTTTTGAATGTAAGACGCGCGGTACAAATGGGTTTCGTCGCACATGAATTGGCGGTAAGCCGCCAGGTCAAAGGGCGTGGCCAATGCAGGCGGTTGGTCTGCATCTTTCGCCATTTGGAGCCAAGAAATTAGCCGTTGCCACATGTTGTAATTCTGAATACCGTGATAATGTTTGCTCAATGATAAAACATCGCTACGCCCATGAAATTGACCCCAACGGTGGCAGTGCCGCCGCGGTGTTGGCGCGCATGGTCGAGCCGGGTCAGCGCGTGCTCGAGCTGGGCACGGGCCCCGGCACCGTCACGCGCATCTTGCACGCCAAAGGCTGCAAGGTCACGGGAGTAGAGATGGACCCCGAAACCTTGGCCACCTGCGCGCCCTTTTGCGAGCGCACGCTGCAAGCCAACCTGGAAGACCCGCAGTGGGCAGCGCCTTTGGCCGGCGAACGCTTTGATGCCATCATTTGCGCCGACGTCCTAGAGCACCTGCACAATCCGCGCCCCTTGCTGAACCAGTTGCACGGCTTTTTAAAGCCAGACGGCAGTATCTTGATGTCGCTGCCCAATGCCTCGCACCTCACGGTGGTGGCCAGCTTGCTGGGCGGGCGCTTCCCGTACCAACAAAACGGCTTGCTGGACCACACGCACCTGAAGTTTTACGGCCGCGAAGACCTGGATGCTTTGCTGCGCGAATGTGGCTTGCTGTGGCAACACTGGCACACCGTGAAAGTAGACCCGGCACAAGCCGAGCTCAAAGCCTTCTGGCACCAACTCGACGAAGCCACACAGGCTTTCCTAAAAACAAAGTGTGCCGACGGTGAGGTGTACCAGCATGTGGTGCGCGCGCAGCCGGCCACAGAGGCTTCTCATTTGCAAAAACTGGTCAACGAACGCGCCGAACTCATTCAAGCGCACAACGCCCAAATCCTGGACCTGAACCATCAATTGGCCGCACAAGACATGGCTTCACAAGCCGAGCGAAGTGCCGCTTTGGCGCAGCAACAAGCTTTGATGGCGCAAGCGCAAAACACCCAAGCCACCTTGGCCTGGACTGAATCGCAATTGCAAAATCACAAGCAATCGATTCAAGAGTTGCATGCAGAAATTGCGACACTGAAGCAGTCCACCTCGTGGCGCATCACCGCACCGCTGCGCAAACTGCTGCGCAAAATTTCCGATTGATTTATTTGACCTGCGCCTTGAAAGGCGCATCCGCACTGGCTTAGCGACGAATTCGTCGCCACACAGACACCCACTTCTTCAGCGGATGATAAAGGCCGCGCAGGCCTGGTGTGCTCAACACCAATTGTTTAAGCCATGACGTGGGCACGCCGGCCACTTGGCTTTGGCGCGTCATCTCTTCCACAATTTGCTGAATCTCGGGCAGCGTCAATTCCACCTTGAGCAAATCGTGTTTGGCTTTGGCTTTGGCGTAGTAGGCATCCAGCACGGCTTGGCGCTGAATGGCTTTGTCCAGCAGATCGGGCACGCGGTACAAGGAGGTCACTTTGGGGATCAGTTTGAAATCGTTTTTCAACGAATAACGCACCCACAAATTCCAGTCTTCCAAGTTTTCCAAATCCAAATCGAAGCCGCCGTATTCTTCATACAACTTTCTTTGGAACAACACGGTTTGAATGGGGAAATAGTTGTGGTGCCACAGCGTAGGACGGCTGAAGGGCTGACGGTGAATCAGGCTGTGCATGACGTTGTCATACACCCAAGGCTCTTCGCTTTGCACATGGGTGCGTACTTCGTAGCCGAGTGAATACACCGCGCCCAATTGCGGCTGCTTGAGCCACTCACTTACCAACACCTCGAGGTGATCGGCGTAAAACAAATCGTCATCGTCTAAGAAGCAGCACAGCTGACCCGTGGCCGCTTCCAAGGCTTTGTTGCCGGCCACACAGCGGCCCGATTTGGGCAAGGGCACGTACACCACTTTGGCCAACACACCGCTGCTGCGCAAGGCGTCGACCGCGGCTTTGGCACTTTCAACGCCTTGGCCCCCATCTTCCACCACCACCAACTCGATGGGGCCGCCCATGTGGGCATAGGTTTGGTGCGCCACACTGGCCATGGCCTCTTGCAACTTGCCAGCGCGGCCAGGCATGGTGCGCATCAGCACACTGACCAGCGGCGCGCCTTGCGCCGAAGCTTTGGCCAGTTCAATGGGCGATTGCGCTGCTACGGGGTATTCGTAAAACGCGCCTTCGCGCGCCATTTCGTAATCCCACATGCGAAACGGAAACTTCTCTTGGCTCTTGCGACGTGTGCTTAAAAACTGAGGCGCCAGCTTCATGAGCTTCCAGGTTTGCGCCAGCAATTTGCGGCGCATGCCCGGAAACAAAGGCCGCAAAGCAAACAAGCCGGCAAACATGACAAAGCCTTGAATCACTTCATGGCGTCGGCCATAACGGCAACGCAGCAAGACATTGGCCAGCGTGCTGCCCAAGAATTGTTGCGGCTTGATTTGCGCCGCTTCTTCGTACGTGAAATGCCACACGGTGGCATTGGGCACGTAGCGCAGGGTGTAGCCATGGTCGCGCAAGCGGTAAGACAACTCGACGTCTTCGCCGTACAAAAACAGCAAAGGCTCGTAGCCCTTCACGGCTTTGAGCGCATCGGTTTTGAACAGCACACAGGCACTTGAACACCACGCCGTTTCGCCCGTCACCGGGTGATAGTCCTTGGGGTGCTCGTAAGGTTTTTGACGGCACTCCCAGGCGGCCACTTTGGCGCCTGCTTGACCCGGGCTTTGTGCAGCATCTTGTTGCGCCGTTTGCAGCAAGGTGGTGAGCGTGTCGTGCTCAAACTCCAGGTCAACGTTGGTGACCCAAAAGAAAGGCGTTTGCGTGAGGGCCAGGTTGTGGTTGTGGCCTGCGCCAAAACCAATGTTGGCGCCTTGGTGCAATTGCACGCTGGCAAAGCCTTGAGCCCATGCCCCTTGTGCTGACAACTGCGCTTGCAGCGCGGCATAGGTGCCGTCGGTGGACCCGTTGTCGAGCACACACAAGGCAATCTGGTCACAGGGCAAGTCTTGCTGGCGCAAACTCTGAAAAAAGGCCTTCAGCCATTTTTCAGAGTTGTAGGTGACGATTGACAGGGTGAGGACAGGGGCGGGTCTTGTGTTTGTCTCTTGCATTGCCGCGTTAATTTCAATTTCTTGAATTATCCGCGAAAGGGCTTGAGCTTCAGCGCTGGTTTCTCAACAAAATGCCATGACAGCGCAGCCAATGCAACGGTGATCAGCAGGGTGCTGCCCAAATAGGAGAAAAAATCAACTTTGGGAAAGAGATAGACAATCGTTTGCTGGATTGGAAACGCGTAAATGTAAATGCCGTATGAGAAATCCCATGGCGTGACGCGGGCCAGTGGGCTGCCTTTGGCGGTGCCAAAAGCCAAAATGATGAAGGGCAAAAAAACCCAAGAGGCCATGATGAACACCACCATCCACCGACTCATGGCCAACCAAACAATGACGGCCAGCACGACGTTGGTGAGATTGAAAAAGCGGTCCCATTTGAACTGGTTGATGCTGGCTCCTACAAAAAAGTAGACGCCGCACAGCACCAATTGGCGCATGTCGGTGCGGTAAAACACCAGCATGTCGGTGGCCTGAAAAGCCCAACCCGCAGACAGCGCCATAAAGAGCAATGCCGCGGCCAAGACACCCCACTTGGGCGCGCGCGCAAAACCAAGCAGCACAATCAACAAGTACATGGCGAACTCAACGGGCAGGCTCCAAAGAGAACCGTTCACCGCATTGGGGAGCCGGTTGTGGGTGAACACACCGGGCAAGTAGTACGTGATGTAGAGGTACAGGTTGCTGAAATAGCCACGGGTGTGAGGGCTTTTCCAATAGTCTGCTTGAGACACTTCTGTCAGCAAGGGCCCCAACACCAGCACACTCAAGACCGTGCAGACCAACAGCCCTGGCAAGATTCGAAGCACACGTCGAATGAGAAACCGAAGCACGCTGGGGTCTCTTTGCCAGCTTTGCGCCACCAAGTACCCACTGATTGAAAAGAAAATATAAACGCCCAATGGCCCCATGGGCAACCATTGCATGAACATCGGTTCGGGCAAGCCCAAAAACACAAATGCATGGCCAAACAAAACCATGCTGGCGGCCATCAGCCGCAAGGCTGTGAGATTGTCTGAGTGTTTAACCACAGCCTGCTTCATTCAATAAGCGCCACGTTTGGCAAACACCACCTTGATGGTTTTGAACAAGATGGCCAGGTCGTACCAAAGCGACCAGTTCTTCACATACCAAGCGTCAAGGTAGACGCGGGTTTCGTAATCGACATCGTTGCGTCCACTGACCTGCCACAGGCCAGTCATGCCAGGGCGCACCATGAGGTAGTAGCTTTTTTCGAGGCCGTACTTTTGCAACTCGTCTTCCACAATGGGGCGTGGGCCTACCAAGCTCATTTCGCTTTTGAGCACATTGAACAACTGCGGCAATTCATCCAAGCTGGTGCGGCGTAAAAACGCCCCCATGCGACTGATGCGCGGATCGTCTTTGAGCTTGTGTTCTTTGTCCCACTCGGCTTTGAGTTGTGCATTGTGTTGGAGCAAGCTTTGCAGCTGCTGCTCGGCATTGGGCACCATGGAGCGGAACTTGTAACAGTTGAATTTGCGGCCGTTTTTGCCAATGCGCTGGTGCGCAAACAACACACTGCCACCTTCCAACTTGAGGCGCAGCGCAATGAGCAACATCAGGGGCGACAACAGCACCAAGAGCAAGGCGGCCACCAGCGTGTCAAACAAACGTTTGGTTAAACGTGCAGGCCAGCGACGCAGGTTGTTGCGCACGCGCAAAAGGGCCACTTCGTGCGAGAAGAAGTGCGACATGTCGGTGCCATACAAAGGCACACCGCGCATGGCTGGAATCACGCTGATGTCGGTAGCGCCCCATTGGGTCAGGGTGCGCAACCAGTGTTCGCGTTGCTCGGCTTGAGAATGCTCTAAAGCAATGACCCACTGGATGCCAGGCTGGTCGGCCAAGATTTCCAGTTGATGCAAATTTTGCAGCGTTTGGCCGTTCAGTTTGAGACGTGGACTGGACTCGTCCACATCCACATACCCGGCTACTTCAAAGCCCATGCGCGCTTCACTCTCTAGTGCAATGGCGGCCTCGCGCGCGTTTTCACCATGACCAATGATGATGGTGGGGCGAATCCACAGGCCCATTTGTTTGAGCATCCAGCGCGTGATGACACGGCCCCACACCACCATGCCCACGGCCAACACCCAGACCAGCAGCCACCACAAGCGCGAAGAGTTCCAACGGGTGGAGGCCACCAAGGTCATGTCGAGCAGGGCCAAGCTGCCCATGAGGCGCAAGATATCGCCCAACTCGTCCCAAAATGGGCGGCGGTCGCTGTAGTGCTGAAAGCGCATGAGGAACAACATGAGCCCCAAAAACACCAGACCGCTCCAGGCCACATAGCGCTGCATGTCTTGCGTGGAAAACCACACACTGACGTTTTGACTGGGATTGACCGCCACATTGATGAGCGTGGCCACGGCGAAGGCAATGGCAAAGGCAATGGCGTCGCCCAACAAAATGGCGAACTTGGAAACACGAACTTGAAACAGCGACAGCGTGTTGATCATGCTCGGGGCTGCCAAAAAGATTTGTACATGCTGAGGCGTTTGTTCAGTGCGCGGGGCAAGCAACGGTGGCACTGGCCCAGCTTGTAGCCACAAAATTTGAGGGCATTGGTGAAGACCATTTGCAACAGCCCGCCCAACAGGCCAGGGGGTTTGCTTGTCGCTGGGGACAGGCTGGGATGGCCACTTGCAAGCATTTGCAAGCAGGACCATTGGTCACGCAGGAGGCGCCAGCCTTCGCCCTCGGCACGGCCAAAACTTTGCAAAAGCCATGGGTTTTGAGCGTGAAAGACGCCGGTGTCAAACATGCGCTGAAAATCCTGTAGCCCGTTGTAGTGGTGTGAATGATAAACGGCCGCGTTGGCTTGGTAGTGCAGGGATTGACCCGATAGCAAGAACTTGCCCGCTGTGAAGCTGTCTTCACCCAAGGGCAGACCGGCAGGCAAGCCACCCTGGGCTTGCAGCGCCGCCAAACGGTAGGCACCAAAGGCGTTGGAAAAGAAACAGACCTTCAATCCCAAGCTGGCTTTGTCTTGCAATTGCACGGTACGCGATTGGGCGGGGTAATTGAATTGGCGGGCATGGGCTTCAAGCCAAGCCGCTTGCGGCCGGGGCAATTGGCGGCCATAGGCGGCAGCCACTTGCGGGTTGTGAAAGGCCTGGCACAAATTCCCCAGTGCATCGGGCTGGGCCAAGACCGCGTCTTGGGTCATGAACACCACCACCTGCGGCGGGCTTTGTGGGTGTGCTTGCAAGGCTTGGTCGAGGGCCCATTGGCGGGTGCCGCCATGGTCAAACTGGGCGGCCTGCACATGCAACAGGCTGAAGGCGGGGCCCGCCGTGCGCTGAAGGGCTTGCTCGGTGAGGGCCAAACTGCCATCGGTCGAGCCTGAATCGACCACCACCACGCGAGCGGGCTGGCATTGCTGGGTCTTCAGGGCTTCAAGCCATTGCGCCCACTGAGCCAGGCCAGGGTTGTAGGTTGGCACAAGCAACCAAAAGGTGTCGACGGCCACGCCCTCCAATGCAAGCGATTGCAAGCCGCTGGCGTGGGGGTGGCTGGGGTTTTCACCCTGAAATGTGACCTGGGACACAGTGGCTGTCAAAGTAGGGCAATCTATAATTTCTAATCGCTGATTTAAGAAAAAAGACTCATTGTTGCGCCGCCCTTTTCCTGCAATTGCATTTGCCTTCTTTGCGCTAACTTTGGCTGGCGCACCGACAAGCACCAAATTGGGTGGCCTGGCGTGGGTGCTGCTGTGCTTGATGGGATTTTGGGCATTTTTGCGGTCGGAGCGTATTCAGCGATCTAACATTGGCTTGCAATTCACAGGCAACGCTGCCTTTTCAGGCCCATCCCCCGTAGAGGAAGCCGCCAGAATCTGGCTTTTTGCGTGCCTTGCTGCCACTGCCATTCGAATCATACCGCACGCATTTTGGCAAGATGACTGGGACCGCCGTCATGCCGAAATACGCTTGGTGCTGGGCGCCATGGCCACCGTGGCTTTGGTCAAATGGCCGCCGTTTTACCGCCTCGTGGGCCCTCAAAAACGCAGCTTGGGCGATGCCCTGGCCATGGCCTGCGCCATTGGCATGGGCGTCACTGCACTGTATGGCCGCGAAACCCCGTTGCACGCCATTGCCTGGGCCGTCAGCCTGAGCTTTTTGGTGTGCTTGCTGGCCCCCATGGTGCTGGACCCTCAAATTTCCGCGGCACGCCGCCGCTTGTGGGCGGTGGCGGTCATGATGGGCTGCATGGGTGTGGTGTTGAGCCAATCGCGCGGGGTCTATGGTCTGCTCATTTGGATGTCGCTTGCCTGCTACGTGGCAGCGTCCAATCGCACCTTGCTTCAAATGGCCACCGTTCGCCTGCGCACCTGGTTGCTGCTGGGCTTGGTGTTTGGCAGTTTCATTTGGATTTTGTCTGTTCAGCCGGCTTGGCTCACGGCCATTTTTCACCGCCTGTCTGAGGTCTGGGTCGAAGCCTCCTTGTCGCAAAGCAACCCCGGCGAAGCCGCCAACACCTCGGTGGGCTCGCGCTTGTTTTTGTGGAGCAAGGCGCTGGACGCCATTGAAGCCCAGCCTTGGTTTGGCTACGGCAAAGAAAACAGCATTGCCATGATCAAGCAATGGGGCTTGGAAATCAATTCGGCACAAGTGCAAAAGCTGGGGCACTTGCACCACGAGTTTTTAGACGCGTGGGTCAGCCATGGCCTGATGGGCATCATCAGTTTGTTGGTGCTGGCCACGGGCATGGGCTTGGTGGTGCGCAAGTTGTGGGTGCCCCATCCGCGCGCGGCGCAAGGTATTTTGGGCATTTTGTTCATGCACCTCACGGCCGGTTTGTCCAATACCAACATGGTCCATAACTACTATGGGGCCATGTTGTCGCTCAGTATTTCACTGGCGCTGGTGATGGCGGCCAGTGAAGAGGCTAGGCAGTAAAGCACGGCAACAAGCACGTGAGTGAGCAAGTTATCAAGCACTGCACATAGCAGAGCTTGATATGTTCGTGAATTGTTTACCTTGCCAGCACGGCCTTCAAGGCTTTGCCCGTGTGGGTGCCCAAGCGCACCACGTCTTCGGGGCTGGCACTGGCCACCACTTGGCCACCGGCCTTGCCACCATCGGGTCCCAGGTCAATGATCCAGTCAGCTTCGGCAATCACATCCAAGTCGTGTTCAATCACCAACACGCTGTGACCCGCATTGACCAAGCGGTGCAACACGTGAATCAGCTTGTCAACGTCGGCCATGTGCAAGCCCACAGTGGGCTCGTCCAGTACGAGATCGGAAGAGCACACGTCTGAACTCCAGTCACTTAGGCATATCTCGTA
>CALEYZ010000077.1 GCA_937928195.1 uncultured Limnohabitans sp. | reverse complement strand
GCCATTGTCACTGAACTGTCTGTGACGGAACTCGATGAATTGATGGAAATTCGCGCGGGCTTATTTGAGGTGGTCATTCGCAAAATTGGAAGTCAGCCCTCCGCAGAGTGGCTCCAAATTTTGGCTTCAGGCACCGACAGGTTAGAAAAACTTGCAGCAAATCCTCAGGGGGGCGATGAGTATGCAGAAACCACTTACCGATTGATTCTGTTGTGCGCTCGTTTGGCAGGTAATCAAAAACTGCATCGATTGCTGACGGGTTTGTCTTTGCAAACATTGCGTTACAGCAAATTGGGATTGGCCACAGTTGAGCGACGCCAACGCTCCGCCAGTCTGTGGCGAATGGCCTTAGATGCACAGCGCAAAGGGGATGTGGAAAGTTTGGTGGCCTTGGCTCGAACACGTATTTATGAATCAAGCCAGGAATCAACACGTCAGATGACTGTGATGGCCGCCGCCAAATCAGGAAAATTCAAATGAACAATTCCAATGTAACTGAGGCCACAGGGCCTTTGCGCGGCATACGGGTCATTGAAATTTGCTCCACGATTGCAGGGCCTGCCTGTACGCGTTTGATGGGTGATTTTGGTGCTGAAGTGATCAAAATTGAGCCGCCTGAAGGAGACCCAGTACGGCAGATGGGCCAACATGTTGAGGATGTCTCCTTGTATGCCGCATCGCTGCTTCGAAATAAAAAATCAGTGGTGTTGGATCTGAAAAATTCGCACGACTTGCGCGTTGCCAAAACCATGATTCAAAGCGCAGATATTCTGGTCGAAAATAATCGACCCGGTGTCATGGAGCGACTGGGCTTGGGCTATGAAGAATTGTCTAAAACCAATCCGGGGTTGGTGATGGTTCGCATCAGTGGTTTTGGTCAAACAGGCCCCTACGCCCCAAGACCTGGGTATGGTGCCATTTGTGAGGCAGTGGGGGGTGTTAGGCACATGACGGGTGATCCTGATCGTCCGCCTGCCCGCGTTGCACTGGCCACGACAGACTACCTGACTTCTACTTATGCGGCCTTTGGTGCGTTGGCGGCCTTGCGTGAAAAAGACAAAACGGGCTTGGGACAAGTGGTGGATGTGGCCTTGTACGAGACGGCTTTTACACAAATGGAACCGATCGTGCCAGCCTATGAAAAGCACGGCACGATACCCAAACGTGAAGGTGCCAATTTGCCTCGCATGGCCCCAAACAGTTTGTATCCCACCAAAGACGACAGCTACATTCTGATTGCAGCCAACAGCAATCCAACGTGTGAGCGTTTGATGCAGGCCATGGGACGCATTGATTTGATGCAAGTGCCAGAATTTGCCAACATTCGTGCTCGAGGTGAGCCTGCCAATGCGCGGGCATTGGACGAAATCATTGCTGGATGGACTCGGCAGCATCTTTGTCACGATTTGGCTGCAATGCTGGAAGAGGTTGGTGTCCCCAACACACGTGTGTACACCATTGCCGACATTTACCAAGACCCGCATTTTTTAGAGCGAAACATGTTGGTCAAAGTGCCACATCCCAAAATTGGCCACACCACACAAATGGGCGTTGTGCCACGTTTATCTCGCACGCCCGGATCGATAAGACATACCGGCCATGAACTAGGTCAAGACACGGCCGAAGTCAGAGCGGCATTTCCAACCTCTAACTGACCATAACTGAGAGACAGCATGAAACTTCAACGACGTGAATTTGCAATCGCTTTGGGCCTTGGTAGCCTGGGCTTTCAAGCGTTGGCACAACCTATCAATTGGAAGCCAACAGATCGTGTAACCTATGTTCTAGGTGTCACGCCAGGTGGCTCTGTGGACATTTATGCAAGAGGAATTCAAGACGCGTTGGTTCAAATGAATTTGATCCAGGGTCAGACTCTGCTGATTGATTACAAGCCAGGTGGTGCAGGCATCATTTCATTGCAACAGTTACAGCGGAATGCTGGCAATGCACATTGGCTTGGTACATTTCATACCAGCACTTTGGTTGCCATCGCTGCGGGCATGCTGAAAGCAGACTTGAAAGACTACCCGCCTGTGGCCATGATGGTAGAAGAAACTCAGATGGTGGCGGTGCGTGCCGACTCCAATCTAAAGACTGGCACAGACCTGGTTGCTGCTTTGCGCAAAGATGCCACCTCACTCAAGATAGGTGTGGCACCAGCTTTGGGTTCAGGTACACATTTGTCGATTGCGAAACCGTTGAAGGTTGCAGGCGTCGACATCAAAAATTTGACGGTGGCGCCTTTTAAGGCTTCCAGTGAAACCATGGGCGCTTTATTAGGCGGACACATTGATGTGATTTCAGCCACTGCACCTGTGATCATGCCGCAGGTTGCTGCTGGCAAAGTTCGAGTGTTGGCCAGTGCATCACCCACACGGGGCACGGGCCCACTGGCGCAGGTGCCAACATGGCGTGAACAGGGAATTGCAGCCGATTTTGTGACCTACAACGGTTTGCTGTTGCCGCCCAATATGTCAACGGCACAAATTAACTTCTGGGAAGAGGCTATGCGTAAGGTGTCGCAGCATCCAACGTGGCTGGCGTTGGTTGAAAAAAATGGTGGTCGACCTGTCTTCAGAGACCACGCGGAGTCGCTCAAATACATGGTGTCAGAGCAGAAATCAATCAATGAGTTGGTTCAAGAATTGGGATTGGTCGCCAAGTGAAAACCATTCAACACCCCGTACGTTTCACGCCAGAAGGTGAGTGGCAAGATGAACTCAGTGAATTAGAAAATCGCAGAAATCAGGCCTTGGCTATGGGGGGGGCGCAAGCTTTGGCCAAATTGCATGCGGGTGGTCGTTTGGATGTGAGGCAAAGAATTGCCACCCTCCTAGATGCAAAGAGCTTCCAAGAGATGGGCTGTATTGCAGGCAAAGGTCATCAGGATGCCGAAGGTCGTTTTGTTCAACTCGATCCTACCAATACCGTCACTGGAACCGGTCGCATTGACGGTCGAAAAATCGCAATTCATGCCGATGACTTCAGTATTCGTGCAGGCTCCTCAGAGGCAACAGTCGCTGAAAAATGGATCTACATCGAACGGTATGCACATCAAATGCACATACCTTTAGTGAGATTGGTTGACTCTGCTGGCGGCAGTGTGAAACTGTTGATGCAATTGGGAGGAACCAAAATTCCAGGCTATCCCACTTGGCCTGCGAATGAATTGCTCAAAACGGTTCCCGTGGTCGGTGTGGCTTTAGGTTCTTGTGTTGGCTTAGGCGCCATCAAAGTTGTCTCTTCACATTTCTCCGTCCTGGTCAATGATCAAGCCCAAGTGATGGCGGCTGGCCCGCATGTGGTTCGTCAAGCCTATGGTGTGGAGATTGATAAAAACGATTTAGGTGGTTCAAAGGTTCAAAGAAAAAGTGCGGTAGTGCACAACGAGGCGATCGATGAAGCCGATGCGTTGCGACAGGTGCAAAAGTTTTTGTCCTACATGCCGCGCAGTGTTCACCATTTGGCGCCGGTTACAGCATGCAGCGATTCTCCAAGTCGTGCCGATGATTGGTTGAAAGATGCCATCCCCAGAGACCGCCGCCAAATTTTTGATCCTCGAAAGATCTTGAAAAGTATTTTTGACCTTGATTCAGTTTTTGAGATTGGTCGCTATCAAGGTGGATCTGTTGTGACAGCCTTGGCTCGTTTGAATGGTTACCCTGTGGGTGTGGTGATCAATGACCCGAAAGTGCAGGGTGGGGCGATGACTGTTCAAGCTGCGTACAAGATGGAACGTCACGTCAAAATGTGCAGCCAGTTTGGTTTGCCAATTGTTAATTTGGTTGATCAACCTGGCAATGCCACAGGCCTTGAAGCTGAATTGGCTGGCACATTACTTGGCGCAACACGCGTCGGTCAAGCCATACATGAGTGCGAATCTCCGTGGGTTTCAATCATCATTCGTCGATGTTTTGGCATGGCCGGCGGCATGCATGCACCGAAATACGGAGAGGCTCTGAACCATCGATATGCCTGGCCTTCTGCGCGTTGGGGTTCAATTCCGATTGAGGGGGGGGTGATGGCGGCACACAAAACTGAAATTGAAACGGCTGCCGATCCACAGGCGAAACGGCTCGAGTTGGAGAAGTTTTACTTGAACATGACCTCGCCCTTTAAGACCGCAGAAAAATTTGGAATTCTCGACATCATTGATCCTCGCGAATCAAGGGCTGTCTTGTGCGAATGGGTGGAGGATGCTTGGGAACTCCTAAAGATCAAACGCCTAAGTGCGAAGTAAGACTGCCATGCGAGATGCTAAGTGTCTCAGTGCATAGGCCACCCCACCCAAGCAACCACAGGCAATGCTGAGGCCCAGAGGCACCCAATCGAGTGCCGTGAAACCAAGGTAACGTGCAAGGGGCGGTATGTACATTGTCAGCACCACCAAACCAATGGTGCCGATGGCAATCAGGAAAGCCGTCCGGTTGAACGGTCGGTTTGTGTCCCATGCCAAATGGCTTTTTGATTTCGCCATGAAAATTAAGAAGCCATTGGCAATGACAAATGCCAGCATCACCATGGACCGCTTCTGGTCAGTGCCGTCTGCTGGTGTCTCTAACAGAGATGCCGTCCAGTAAGCGCTGAGTGCACTTGCCAGGACCCACAGTCCCAAGCCAAATGCTTCAAGCATAGCTTGCATGCCAAACAAAGGTGCTTGTGTGTCTCTGGGAGGCGAGGTCATGCATTCGGGCGATTCAGGTTCATTTTCAAAGGCCAGCGAACAAGCTGGATCAATGATCATTTCCAGCAATGCAATGTGCAGTGGCAAAAACAGGGCCGGCAGCGCAAAGAGCATTGGGAGCAGGGCCAATACAGCTATCGGAATGTGGATGGCAAAAATGTAGGCCATTGAGCGCTGCAGATTGGTGAAGATCCGACGCCCGGTTCGAATGCCACGAACGATCGATGCAAAGTCATCGTTGACCAATACCAAATCTGAGGCTTCTCGCGCCACATCTGTCCCTCGCGACCCCATGGCCACACCGACGTGCGCAGCACGCAAGGCTGGGGCATCGTTGACACCATCGCCGGTCATGGTCACGATTTCTCCGTTGCGTTGCAGCGCTTGCACGATGCGTAATTTTTGATGCGGTGAAATGCGGGCACAAACGTTCACGGTTTGAATACGCCGCTGCAATGTGGCATCGTCCAAGGCTTGGACTTCATCGCCCGTGAGGACATCACCTTGGGGCATGCCAGCCTGCGCCGCTATCACCCGTGCTGTGTCTGGGTAGTCGCCTGTGATCATGACCACGCGTATGCCCGCTAAATGGCACTCCGCCATGGCAGACGGTACCTCTTCTCGAACAGGGTCTGACAAACCAATCAAGCCCAAGCATTCAAACTCAAAATCATGTTCAGACTTGGGCCAGTCAGTGCCTGTATGCCGCCCTTCAGCCACAGCCAAAACGCGCAGTCCCTTTTGGGCCAACTGCGCAACAGCCGTCGTCCATTGGGCTTGCGCTTGCGGCGTCATATGGCACAAGCTGATGATCGCTTCCGGTGCGCCTTTGGCAGAGATCACATATTGGGAGGTGTTTGCAACCCGCCAGACATGCGACATGGCGCGCAATTCAGGGCTCAATGGATAGGTTTGGACCAATTCCCAATGGGTATGCAAGTGTGGTGTGTCTGTTAACCAAGTTTGACCAAACTGATGGAAAGCCATTTCCATGGGGTCAAAAGGATTGGTAGAACTGGCCAAGATCGCATGCTCTACAACGGCGTGAAAATGTTCAGGCAAGGTGCTTGTCTCCAAGCCTGGCGTGACGTTGAAAATTGCCGCCTGTTCTGTACCCTCTGACGCTACAAGCAAGGCTTGAACTGTCATTCGATTTTGGGTGAGTGTGCCTGTTTTGTCGGTGCACAAAACAGTGGTGGCCCCCAAAGTTTCGATGGCGTTGATGCGCCGCGTGAGTACACCTTGTTTGGCCAAGCGGTGTGCGCCTAAAGCAGGGAAGACGGCCAGCACGACGGGGTATTCTTCAGGCAGCATCGCCATGGCCAAGGCAATGCCTGACAAAACGGCAGGCAGCCATTCGCCGGTTCTCCATCCCAGTGTCAGAACCATTGCTGTGCAAAGTACCAAGCCAATGGTGCTGAGAATCTTGACCAACTGTTGAGTCTGCCGATGAAGTGGTGTCTCTTCCGATGTCAACTGGTTCAACGTGGTGCCAATTTTTCCGATTTCGGTCCTAGGGCCTGTGGCCGTAACTTGAACCAGCGCTTGGCCGCGAATGACAAAAGTGCCAGAGTAAACACACGAACAGGCTTCTTCAAGGAGCGCCGTGTGTTTCTCAACTGCGATGGATTCACCTGTGAGCAGCGACTCATCGACTTCTAAGTTATCGGCTTTTAATAGCACCCCATCAGCGGGAATTCGATCGCCTTCTGAAATGACCAGTACATCGCCTTTCACAAGGTTGGCAGAGGGCAGTTTGACCTGTTGCCCATCGCGAATGACTTGCGCTGTATGCTGATTCAGTTCTCGAAGTGCTTCGATGGAACGGTCAGATTTACCTTCTTGATAAAGGGTGAGGCCCAGTACCGCAAGCACGAAGACGCCCAATGTGAGCCCTTCGCCAAGGTCTCCCAGGATCAGGTAGATGCCCGCTGCGACCAGCAAGAGCACAAACATGGGTTCATGGCACATGTCCCCAATTCGGTCCAACCAAGTTCGCCGGCGACTGGCTTCTTGTGAGTTGGGGCCATCTTCAATGAGGCGCAGGGCGGCAATGTCTTGTGACAAGCCTTTGAACGCATGTCGAGATTCCGTTTTCAAAGTATCAGCCCTACGCCTTGATTCTGATCAGTTACTTGGCCAACCAACCCAAGCCTTTGGCGTGAAGGCTTTGGATGTAAAGGCGATCTTTGGTTTCT
Organism: uncultured Limnohabitans sp.; assembly: GCA_937928195.1. Taxonomy (GTDB): domain Bacteria; phylum Pseudomonadota; class Gammaproteobacteria; order Burkholderiales; family Burkholderiaceae_C; genus Limnohabitans_A. The sequence continues at coordinate 6,021 of CALEYZ010000077.1, read as the reverse complement.
GTGACGCCCGTTGATTCTGGGTAACTGCCTGTTGGGTCTTGCATGTCCTTCAGAACACGGCCGTCTTCATCAAATGCCATGACATGACCATAGGCTTTGGGAATGGGCCACATGGCTCGAGGCAGCCGGAGTGTCAGCGATCGAAGCCAAGGTTTGTCAGCAAAGCCATCAATGGTGGGATTGCGTGGTTTTGCAAAGCCCAACCAAATTTTGCCATCCAGACCTCGCATCAAATTGTCTGGATAACCGGGTAAATTTTGAAGCAACACTTGGGCACCAGAAGGAACCGTGCCATCTCCCAATTGCAAATTCTGAGCGTTAAGGGCAATTTTCCAAACTCGGTATTTGCCGGTTTCATTGACAAACAGACTGGTTTCAGATTGATTCAAAGCAACGCCGTTCGCAAAACTCAAGCCTTGCGCCAAGATGCGGGTGCTGTTGGTGGCGGGGTCGTATTCCAAGATGCGGCCCGTTGCAGATTGCTCAAGGATGTCTAAGATGCTGGCCTCAAACGTACCACCCCATTCTTTAGGGCTGAAGCGTGTAGATGCATCGCTGAAGTACATCTTGCCATTTTGGGCGACCACCACCGCATCGGCATAGCGAATGGGATCGTTGCCCACTTTTTCTGTGAGTACCGCAATCTCACCTTGAGGACTGATGGACAAGAGGCCTATGAAAGCGTCTGCGGCAATCAGATTGCCCTTTGCATCAAAGTCAAAACCCAAAACCCGTCCGCCAGTGTTGGCAAACTCTTTTTGCTCGCTGCCATCCGGATTCATCTGCAAAATCTTGCCGCTGGCCACCGTGGTGTAGAGCTTGCCATCAGGCCCAATTGCAATGTGTTCAGGGCCTTCTTCACCTTTTAACTCGATCAAGTTGAGTTGTGCAAGTTTGTCGTTAACAGCGTGGGGTCCTTGGTAGCCTGGTGCTTTGGGGGCTGTCCAGGCCACTGGCGAAATGGGGACCGGCCAAGCCAAAAGGTAAAGAAACACCAGAATCATGATTGTGCCAAGTGATTTGAGTGCAATTTTCACGGTGTTCTTTCAGCAAAACTTGAAAGCTTAAGTGTTACGCATCCATGCATCTCAGGTCAAGACTTGCGCATGTTGAATTACAAAGTCGGCAATCAGCGGTATTTCAGTCAAATTCATTCGCAAAGGACCCGTTTGATCCGCAGCATGCAATTCATCGGTTGCAATGGCGATGATGTCTTGGGCTGTGTGCCAGAGAGGTGTTTTATCGTTGATGCTGCGGAACACTTCTAATTTGGGGAAAGACTCTTGCTTGAAACCCTCTACGAGGACCAAGTCGCAGTCTTGCATGCGACTGAGAAGGTATTCAAAAGTCGGCTCAACATCCGCGCGCTGTTCGTGCATCAGTGCCCAGCGATTTTTACCCATCAGCAAGACCTCGCTGCAACCTGCCGCACGCAATCGAAATGAATCCTTGCCGGGCCGATCAATTTCGATGTCTTTATGGCTGTGCTTGATCAGAGAAACCCTAAAACCTCTTTGTGTGATTTCGGGAATCAGCTTTTCCAGCAGGGTTGTTTTACCCATTCCGGAATGTCCTGAAATGCCAAATACTTTCATGCGAGTCCCTGAATTTTTTTTCAAAAGTAGGCGCTATTAAAACATTCCAATACATTGAACTTTATTGATTTCGATCAATTATTGATCGAGGTGAAGCCGTTCTAATTCCTCCTAAACAGGGGGAAACCATGAGCATTTTGGGCTGTGTTTTGAAAGTGAAGGCCGACAAATTGGGTGGCGTTTTGACATCGCTAAAACGTGCAGTGGGAACTGACGTGGCATTGAACCCGAATGATGGACGGTTGGTGTTGATCCTAGAAGATACGGAGAACACCACCGCTGCACAAACCTTTGCAGCAATCTCACTCTTGCCCGATGTCCTCAGCGCATCCCTTGTTTATGAGTATTCAGGCCCTGATGTCACAAGTTCAGACAAAGGTCGATCTGCCGAAAACACAAGGTATCAATCGTGGCGCACCACCATGTCGGAAATGGCCAAAGACCATCCTCTTTCTAGTTCTACTCTTTAACGTTGCAAGGAATTGATCATGCAATCCAACCGTCGTGACTTTTTAAAATCTCAAGCCTTGGCTGCCAGTGCAGCAGCAGCGGGAATTCCCATTGTTGTGGAAGCAGCTACCCCCGATCCAACAAAATCGGATACCAAAGTGAGATGGGACAAGGCGCCTTGCCGGTTTTGTGGCACAGGTTGTTCAGTCTTGGTTGGTGTTCAAGATGGTCGGGTGGTGGCCACTCAAGGCGATCCAGAGTCACAAGTTAATCGTGGATTGAATTGCATCAAAGGTTATTTTCTTTCGAAAATCATGTACGGCAAAGACCGTTTGACGACACCTTTGCTTCGCAAGAAAAATGGCAAGTACGACAAAGAAGGTGAATTCACACCGGTGAGCTGGAATGAAGCATTTGACATCATGGCAGTCAAATGGAAAGAAGCTCTCAAAAATGAAGGCCCCAATGCGATTGCCATGTTTGGGTCGGGGCAATGGACCATATGGGAGGGATATGTCGCATCCAAATTGTGGAAAGCGGGCTTTCGCTCGAACAATCTTGATCCCAATGCCCGACATTGCATGGCAAGTGCCGTGACTGGCTTCATGCGAACATTTGGCATCGATGAGCCTATGGGTTGCTACGACGACATTGAACAAGCCGATGCATTTGTTTTGTGGGGCTCCAATATGGCCGAGATGCACCCCATTTTGTGGAGCCGTATCAGCGATCGACGCTTGTCCAACCCGCATGTCAAGGTATCGGTTTTATCGACTTTTGAACATCGCAGTTTTGATTTGGCTGATGCCGGCATGGTGTTCAAGCCCCAAACCGATTTGGCTATTTTGAATTTCATTGCGCATTACATCATCGTCAACAACAAGGTCAATCAGGACTTTGTGAAGAAAAACATCAATTTCAAACGTGGTGCGACCGACATTGGTTATGGCTTGCGGCCTGGCCATGATTTGGAAAAAAATGCCACAGCCAATGGTTATCCCGGCGCTGATGGCAAACCCAAAGGCAATCCAAACGACGCGACCCCCATGTCGTTTGAGGAATACGCCAAGTTTGTCAGTGAGTACACAGCGGAAAAAGTCAGCAAAATTTCTGGCGTTCCTGTGAAGCAGCTTGAAGATTTGGCCAAGTTATACGCCGATCCAAAAATCAAGGTGACTTCTTTCTGGACCATGGGCTTCAACCAGCATACGCGCGGCACCTGGGCCAACAACATGATTTACAACATTCATTTGTTGACCGGAAAGATCAGTCAACCAGGTAACAGTCCTTTCTCACTCACTGGGCAGCCCAGCGCATGTGGGACAGCCCGAGAGGTAGGCACATTTGCACACCGTTTGCCCGCAGACATGGTGGTGACCAATCCAGAGCATCGCAAGCACACAGAAGAAATATGGCAATTGCCAGAAGGTACCTTGCCAGACAAGATTGGTTTGCACGCAGTGGCTCAAAGCAGGGCGCTTAAAGACGGCAAGTTGAAATGTTATTGGGTTACCACCAATAACAACATGCAAGCGGGTCCCAACATCAATGGAGAAATTTATCCAGGATGGCGAAATCCTGCTGCGTTTGTGGTGGTCAGTGACCCTTATCCTACGGTTTCTGCCATGGCGGCCGACTTGATCTTGCCTGCGGCCATGTGGGTAGAAAAAGAGGGCGCATTTGGAAACGCAGAGCGGCGCACACAAGTTTGGCGTCAACAGGTGAACTCTCCGGGTCAGGCCAAATCTGACTTGTGGCAAATGATGGAGTTCAGCAAGCGTTTCAAAATGGAAGAGGTGTGGCCTGCTGAACTGTTGGCCAAGCAACCTAAGTACAAAGGCAAGACACTTTTTGATGTGCTGTACGCCAATGGCAAGGTGAATAAATTCCCCTTGGCTGATTTAACCAAAGTCAACGGCAAATACATCAAGGATTACACCAATGATGAGTCGAAAGCGTTTGGCTTTTATGTTCAAAAAGGTCTATTTGAAGAGTATGCCGAGTTTGGACGTGGTCATGGGCATGACCTGGCATCTTTTGATACTTACCACGAAGTCCGTGGATTGCGCTGGCCTGTGGTGGATGGCAAAGAAACTTTGTGGCGCTTTCGCGAGGGATATGACCCCTACGTCAAAAAGGGTGAAGGCTTGAAGTTCTACGGTCACAAGGATGGCAAAGCTGTGATCTTTGCATTACCTTACCAAGAACCCGCCGAAGCTCCAGATAAAGACTTTGATCTATGGCTGTCCACTGGAAGGGTGTTGGAACATTGGCATACAGGCACCATGACTCGTCGCGTGCCAGAGTTGCACCGTGCTGTACCTGAAGCGGTGCTGTTCATGCATCCGGATGACGCCAAAGACCGTGGCATTCAGCGAGGAATGCAGGTGAAGGTTGCATCTCGACGTGGAGAAATCACGCTGTCTGTGGAAACCAAAGGCCGTAACAAAGTACCTCGTGGTCTGGTTTTTGTGCCCTTCTTTGATGAAGGACGTTTGATCAACAAATTGACGCTCGATGCCACTTGTCCTATCTCCAAAGAGACTGACTTCAAGAAGTGTGCAGTGAAAGTCGTGAGAGCTTAATAAGCGGCATTTCATGAGTCTTGACCGTCGCCAGCTGTTGCAATCTGTGGCCAGCGCATGCACTGCATCGTTGGTGACGGCGGGCGCTTCTTTGTTGGCTTTACCAAGCATGTCTCGTGCAGCCCAAGTATTGCGCCCCCCTGGTGCTTTGGCAGAGTCAGATTTCTTGGGTGCTTGTTTGCGATGTGGTTTGTGCGTGCGTGATTGTCCGCCACAAACTTTGAAGCTGAGTGATTGGGGAGATTCACTCAAGCGTGACTGGGCCACTAGTACGGCTGTTGGAACCCCTTATTTTGAAGCGCGTGAAATACCTTGCGAAATGTGCGAGGACATTCCGTGTGTGAAGGCTTGCCCTACAAGCGCACTGGATCATAAGTTGACAGATATTGCAAAGGCACGCATGGGCGTCGCAGTCTTGATTGACGAAGAAAATTGCTTGAATTTTCTGGGCTTGAGGTGTGATGTTTGTTACCGCGTATGCCCTCTCATTGATGAAGCCATTACGTTGGAAAAATCAAACAATGCCCGAAGTGATCGACATGCATTGCTGTTGCCGACAGTTCATGCGGACGCGTGTACCGGTTGCGGTAAGTGTGAAAAAAGTTGCGTTTTAGAGCAAGCAGCCATCAAAGTACTTCCTTTGTCCATTGCTCGTGGTGAGTTAGGACGTCATTATCGGAAAGGCTGGGAGCCTCAAAATACCGAACAACAGCCAACTTTTGAAACATCAACACAAAGACTACCCGAGCATTTGAAGCCCGGTGAGTTGGTGCCTTTGCGTTCAGGAAAAACGCCTTATGACAACGCTCTGGGAGTCAAGCCATGAGTGAACTCATTCCACATGCCAAGGCCACCATCGGCATGGCGGCTTTGCTTGAAAAGGGTAGGTGGCATGCGAACAGATATTTGATACTTCGGCGTTTCTCGCAGTTCAGCATTTTGAGTTTGTTCTTACTCGGACCGGTGGCGGGTATTTGGATTGTTAAAGGAAATCTGTCCAGTAGCCTAACCATGGGTGTGTTGCCATTGACAGATCCTTTCAGCTTGGTGCAAGTTCTAATGACACGTCATTGGCCCGAAATGGCGGCAATCTGGGGCGCTCTGTGGGTCGTTTTGTTTTATGGCGTGATCGGCGGCCGTATTTTTTGCAGCTGGGTGTGTCCGGTCAACATGGTGACTGACTCAGCCAGTTGGTTACGTCGAAAATTTGGCATCAGAACAGGACGTGCACCTGCCAACCTGCGCAATTGGATCTTGTTGGGCGTACTGGCAGGTTCAGCCTTCACGGGTGTAACCATCTGGGAATGGGTTAATCCAGTGAATTTGACGCAACGTGCGATTATTTTTGGCGGCTATGCCGCACTGGGTTCTGTGCTCGCTGTGTTTATGTA
>CALEYZ010000076.1 GCA_937928195.1 uncultured Limnohabitans sp. | reverse complement strand
ACACCATTCGCAAGGCTTTGGCCGACGAGTTGCTGTTTGGTCGATTGATCGATGGTGGCCGCTTGAGCGTCGACTTGGACGACAAAGACGAAGTTTTGTTGGACATTCAACCCTTGCCTAAGAAGGAAGGCCGTAACGCAAAGTCCGAGCCGCATGAGCCTGAAGAGGCTGCGACCAACTAAGGTCTTGAATGAGCACCGCAGTGAAAAAGCCGGATTGAATCCGGCTTTTTTCGTTAAGCGCCAGGTCGCGAGAATGGCAAAAAGGCTGAATGGACTTTGCGTTTTATCGCCTTCTCCCGCCTAAGATGCCACCCAAGACGCCTCGCACAATTTCACGGCCCACACTGGAGCCGATGGTTCGAACAGCAGACTTGACCATGGCCTGTGCCAAGCCATCGTGTTTCGCGCCCCTTGGCCCTGTGCGACCAAATAAAACTTCGCCTAGGCCGGTTAAAAGGGCGTTGTTACCATGTGCACCGTTGTCTGAAGATGCATTGGCGTCTGTGTTGTCTGATGCGTTGGGTGCAGCGGTTTTGGATGCTGCTGCATGTGAACCTTTCAAGATTTCGTAGGCTGACTCCCGGTCAATGGTCTTTTCGTAGACACCCGACACCAATGAGTTGTCGAGCAAAGCTTGGCGTTGCGCTGCCGTGATCGGCCCCAATTGACTGCCAGGCATCAAGACATAGGCTTGTTCCGTGACGCCAGGCCGACCCTTTTCATCGAGAAAACTCACCAAGGCTTCACCCACCCCCAATTCGGTGATGGCTTTTTCGATGTCCAAATTGGGATTGGGGCGCATGGTTTGCGCACTGGCTTTGACTGCTTTTTGATCACGCGGCGTGAACGCTCGAAGGGCGTGTTGAACCCGATTGCCCAGTTGACCCAACACTGTTTCGGGTACATCCAAGGGATTTTGTGTGACGAAATAAACACCGACGCCTTTGGAGCGAATGAGCCGAACCAAGAGTTCCATTCGCTCGATGAGGACTTTGGGGGCCTCGTTGAACAACAAGTGAGCTTCATCAAAGAAGAACACCAGTTTGGGTTTTTCAGGGTCACCAATTTCTGGCAACTGCTCAAACAGCTCGGACAACAACCAAAGCAAGAAGGTGCCGTAGAGGCGGGGCGCATTCATCAATTCGCTCGCGCACAGTAAATTGATGACGCCTTTGCCCTTGGCATCTGTTTGCAAAAAGTCTTGGATGTTGAGCATGGGCTCGCCAAAGAACTTGTCAGCGCCTTGGCTTTCAATTTCAAGCAAGCCGCGTTGAATGGCGCCCACACTGGCTGCGCTGACGTTGCCGTATTCGGTGGTGAATTGGCTGGCGTTTTCGCCGACATGCTGCAACATGGCGCGCAGGTCCTTGAGGTCTAGCAAGAGCAAGCCTTGGTCATCGGCAATTTTGAAGACCAAATTAAGCACGCCGGCTTGGGTCTCGTTCAAGTTCAGCATGCGTCCCAACAGCAAAGGCCCCATGTCTGAAACTGTGGCCCTGACGGGGTGGCCTTGTTTGCCGAAAACATCCCAGAGTGTGGTGGGGCAGCTTTGCGGCATGGGTTCGTCAAGCTGGCGGTCTTTCAAAATGCCCTTGATCTTGTCGCTCAAGTGCCCCGTTTGGCTGATACCCACCAAATCACCTTTGACGTCGGCCATGAAGACAGGCACCCCTTGATTGGAGAAATTCTCGGCCAAGGTCTGCAAACTGACAGTTTTGCCTGTGCCAGTGGCCCCCGTGATCAGGCCATGACGGTTGGCCATGCCCATCAGAATGTGGCAATCTGTGGTTTTATTGCGGGCAATCAAGAGCTGATTTGGCATGAAAAAGGGTCCCCCCAGCTAGAAAAGTAAAATCTCACCCAGTAGATTAAATCAACATCAAGGAATTTCAGATGGCTGGCCACAGTAAATGGGCAAATATTCAGCACCGCAAGGGCAGACAAGACGAAAAGCGTCAACGGATCTGGACCCGTGTGGTTCGAGAAATCATGGTGGCCGCCAGGACCGGTGGGGGCGACCCAACCGCCAACCCCCGTTTGCGTTTGGCAATTGAAAAAGCCAAAGCTGCGAACATGCCTGCAGATACGGTTAAACGCAACATCGACAAGGCCACTGGCAACTTGGAAGGCGTGACCTACGAAGAAATTCGTTACGAAGGCTATGGCATTGGTGGCGCGGCCATCATTGTGGACACCATGACCGACAATCGTGTGCGCACGGTGGCTGAAGTGCGTCACGCATTCAGCAAACATGGCGGCAACATGGGGACAGAAGGCTCCGTCGCTTTTCAATTCAAACACTGCGGTCAATTGATTTTTGCACCTGGTACCTCAGAAGACAAAGTGATGGAAGTCGCTTTGGAGGCAGGTGCCGAGGATGTGGTGACAGATGATGAAGGCGCCATCGAAGTGCTGACTTCGCCTGCAGATTTTGAAGTGGTCAAAAATGCACTTGAAGCCGCAGGCTTAACTGCTGAGATGGCTGAAGTCACCATGCGCGCGGAAAACACCATTGACTTGGTGGGCGACGATGCAACCAAAATGCAAAAACTCTTGGACATTTTGGAAGATTTGGACGATGTGCAAAACGTTTTCCACAACGCAACCATTTCTGAATAAGGCTTGATCGATGAAAGTATTGGTAATTGGCGGTGGCGGGCGTGAACATGCGTTGGCCTGGAAGTTGTCGCAATCTGAACGCATTCAAAAAGTTTATGTTGCCCCAGGCAATGGCGGTACAGCGCGTGACCCTAACCTGGTGGATGTACCCATCACGGATGTGAAAGCATTGCGCGAGTGGGCGCAGCAAGAAAAGATTGAGCTGACAGTGGTGGGGCCAGAAGCGCCTTTGGCAGCTGGTGTGGTGGACGAATTTCGCGCGCACGGCATGCGCATCTTTGGCCCCACTCAAGCTGCGGCACAGTTAGAAAGTTCGAAAGCTTTTTCTAAAGCTTTCATGCAGCGGCATGGCATTCCGACGGCCATTTACGAAACCTTCACAGACCCTGTTCTGGCCCATGCCTACATTGAAAAAATGGGTGCGCCCATTGTGGTGAAAGCAGATGGCTTGGCAGCTGGCAAAGGTGTGGTGGTGGCCATGACTGCCGCAGAAGCACACGAGGCCATTGACTTCATGCTGCTGGACAACCAACTCGGTGTGGTTCACAACGCAGGCGCTGATGGTGCGGCGGTGCCTCGCGTGGTCATTGAAGAATTCTTGCAAGGCGAGGAAGCCAGCTTCATTGTGCTGTGTGATGGCCAAAATGTGGTGGCCTTGGCCACTAGCCAAGATCACAAACGTTTGCTTGACCATGATGAAGGTCCCAATACTGGCGGCATGGGCGCGTATTCGCCTGCACCAGTTGTCACAGCGCAAGTGCACGCGCGCGCCATGCGCGAAGTCATCCTGCCCACCATCAAGGGCATGGAAAAAGACGGCATTCCTTACACAGGATTTTTGTACGCGGGTTTGATGATTGATGCGCAAGGCATGCCCAAAACTTTGGAATTCAACTGCCGCATGGGCGATCCAGAAACGCAGCCGATCATGATGCGTTTGAAAACTGATCTTGTGGAAGTGATGTTGGCTGCCACCAGTGGCAAGCTCGATGCGCTCGAACTTGAATGGGACCGACGTCCCGCACTGGGTGTTGTCATGGCTGCGGCTGGTTACCCCATGAATCCGCGCAAAGGGGATGTCATCACGGGTCTGCCAAAGGATGAAGCCGATGCCATGGTGTTTCATGCAGGCACTGCAGCGGTTAATGGTCAAACCATCACATCGGGTGGCCGGGTGCTGTGTGTCACTGTGCTGGCAGATTCTGTCAAGCAAGCCCAGCAAAAAGCGTATGAAGTGGCGAAAGGCATTCACTTTGATGGGCAACAGTACCGAAAAGACATTGGTTACAGGGCGATCAAAACGTGAATGAACAAGCCGCTCCAAATTTGCCGCAACCCGAGTTAATACCTGGGCCTTACCCGGTCAAGTTCAAGGGCCATGCATGGGCTGCTTGGCTTTTGAAACTGATCGGTTGGCGCGTGGATTTCCATGGTTTGCCCGCATTGCAGGGCGTGGCCATTGTTTACCCGCACACCAGCAATTGGGATTTTTTAACGGCCATGCTGTGCAAATGGACCATGGGTTTGCCGGTGTTTTTTTGGGGCAAAGACTCTTTGTTCAAGTGGCCGTTGGTCGGACGTTGGATGAGATGGATTGGTGGTTTGCCGATTGACCGCTCATCTTCACGAGGCGTGGTGGGTGCCATGCTGGAAGTGTTTGCAGAACACCAGCGTGCCAATCAATTTTTGTGGCTGGGTTTGTCACCAGAAGGCACACGCAAACATACCGAAGGTTGGCGCAGTGGCTTCTATCAATTGGCATTGGGCGGCAACTTGCCTTTGGGTGTGGTGCGATTGGACTATGCGCAAAAGGTCTTGAAGTTTGAAGGCTTTATCAAACTGACTGGCAATGTTGACGTGGATTACGCCTACCTGCGCAAAATGTACGAAGGTGTTGAGGGTTTTCACATCGATCAAGCCGCACCCATTCAGCCTTTGCCAGTCAAAGCGTCCAACAAATAAAGGTGCCAGGTACAACACCTGAAAGTCAACGCATGAATGTGGAACAAGCTCAAACCGTTCGCAACTACCTGATTCAATTGCAGTCGAATATCACTCAGGCTTTGCACGAAATCGATGGTACAGCCTTCGTGGTCGATCCTTGGCGCAAACCGGAAGGTGACATGCTGCAGGGCGATGGCATCACGCAAATCTTGGAAGGTGGTCCTGTCTTTGAAAGAGCCGGCTGTGGTTTCTCCCACGTCAGTGGCCCTAAGTTGCCTCCGTCTGCCACGCAGCATCGTCCTGAGTTGTCGGGTGCACCCTTTGAGGCCATGGGCGTGTCATTGGTGTTTCATCCCCGAAATCCGTATGTGCCTACCGTGCACATGAACGTTCGCATGATTGTGGCCAAGCCCGAAGGCAAAGCGCCAGTGGCTTGGTTTGGCGGCGGCATGGACCTGACGCCTTATTACGGATTTGAAGAAGATGCTGTTCATTTTCACCAAGTCTGTAAAGCTGCTGTCAGCCCTTACGGTGCGGATTTGCACCCTCGATTCAAAAAGTGGTGCGATGACTATTTCTTTTTAAAGCATCGCAACGAAGCCCGAGGCGTAGGTGGTATTTTTTACGATGATTTTTCTGAACTGGGTTTTGAAAAAGGCTTCGCCATGATGCAGGACGTGGGCAATGGTTTGTTGCAGGCCTACATGCCACTGGTGATGCGCCGTAAAGACACGCCCTATGGCGAGCGCGAAAGAGCGTTTCAGCTGTACCGACGTGGTCGATATGTTGAGTTCAATTTGGTCTGGGATCGCGGTACGCATTTCGGCTTGCAATCGGGTGGTCGTACCGAGTCCATTTTGTTGTCGATGCCTTCGTTGGTCAGTTGGTCATACAACCGAGTCGATGCCCCCGATTCTGCAGAAGCGCAGTTGGCCAGTCAATTTCTGAAACCAAGGGATTGGGTTTGACGCAAAAACGCATTGGCATTTTGGGTGGGGCGTTTGACCCGCCGCACAACGCCCATGTGGCCATGGCCGAAGCTGCTCTGAGCCAGTTTCAGTTGGATGCTTTGCACATCGTCCCAACGGGCAATGCATGGCACAAGGTGCGCGATTTAAGCAATGCGCATCATCGTGCTGAGATGGCGCGCTTGGCTTTTGGCCATTTGCCTGGTGCTTGGGTCAACGAGATGGAATTGGAACGTGAAGGTCCCAGCTACACCATCGACACGCTGAGATCCCTTCATTTGCAATACCCAGATGCGCAGTTTTTCTTATTTGTTGGGGAAGATCAGGGTAAAGCCTTGGGAACATGGCGTGAAATCGAAGAAATTGCGCGGCGGGCTATAATTTGCGTCGCTGAACGCGAGATGCCTGGTATGCCTAGCCCGTCAGGCCCTGTCGTTCCCAGCCATGACATTCCCACTCAAGCCTTGAAATTGCCGCAATTGCCGCACAGCGCAACGGAAGTTCGAGCACGGGTAGCCCATGGCCAATCCATCGACGCACTGGTTCCAAAGACCGTTGCGCTGTATATTTACCGCCATCACCTTTACCAGCCTGCACGATGACTGAAACTTCTGCCAAAAAAGACACCCAAAAACTCCAACGCGCCATTGTGGACGCTCTGGAGGATGTGAAAGCGCAAGAAATTGTCGTGTTTGACACTGAGCACATGTCGCCCTTGTTTGAGCGCGTCATCATCGCTTCGGGTACGTCCAATCGCCAAACCAAGGCCTTGGCGGCCAGCGTGCGTGACAAGGTGCGGGAAGCTGGCTTTCCCAAGCCCCGCATTGAAGGTGAAGACAACGGTGAGTGGATCATTGTGGATTGCG
>CALEYZ010000075.1 GCA_937928195.1 uncultured Limnohabitans sp. | reverse complement strand
GTCGAGAAGGAAGACGGTCTGTGGCTCTACACCCTCAACATGGACATGATGGTCAGGATGGGTCGCAAATTGCCCTCACCCTTGAAAGAAGAAGCTAATGCCGTCAGAGACACCATCTGGGAAATGATGGAACGTGCCTCTAAAGGCGAAATTTAATATTCAGGAGGAGACAACATGCACATTCAATTTAAAAAACAAACCACGGCCATTGCTGCCACCATCTTGATGACGGGTTCGTCTGCTTGGGCCACCAACGGCATGATTTTGGAAGGCTATGGCCCTGTGGCGCTGGCCATGGGCGGCGCAGCAACGGCCATTGAAAATGGTACTGCGGCCATGATGAACAACCCAGCCACTTTGCAAATGGGTCCTGATGGCACCCGCTTTGATTTGGCCTTGGGCGTTTTAGGCCCCAAAGTGAGCACGGCCATTCCCGGATTTCCCACAGCCAACTCTGGCGGAACTTCTTATGTCATGCCCGCTTTTGGCTGGGTTCGCAAAGCTGGAACCTTGACTTATGGCATTGGCATGTTTGGTCAAGGCGGCATGGGCACAGAATACGCCGCAAACTCTGCGTTGGCCATGGGCTCTGGCTCGGATGTTCGCTCGGAACTCAGCGTGGGACGTGTGCTATTTCCTGTTGCCATGCAAGTTAACGACAAGTTGAATGTGGGTGCCACATTGGACTTTGCCTGGTCCAATTTGGACATGAAAATGGCCGCCACAGGTGCTCAATTGGGTGGCATGGTCAATGGCATGCCTTCGGGCAACCTTGGCATGGCCCTGCCTCAATTGGCGCGAGCACCATGGGCACGCATTGATTTTTCAAACAACAGCGATTTCAGCGGTGCTGCCAAAGCAACCGGCTGGACCGGCAAGTTGGGCATGACGTACCAAGCAACACCCGACATGACGATGGGTGCGAGCTACCACTTTAAAACTGCACAAGGCGACATGAAAACAACCGCCACAGGTGCAAGCATGAGTGCCCCAGGCGGCTTTGCTGATGTCGGTCAGCTCAAGGTCTTGGACTTCCAAATGCCCGCCACACTGGCCATCGGCATGGCTTTCAAGTCAAGCCCTGCACTGACTCTGGCAGCAGATGTCAAACGGGTTGAATGGTCCAAGGTGATGAAGCAGTTTTCTATGAGCTACACCAGTGCAGGCATGGGCGGCAGCGTGAGCTTTGCTATGCCACAAAACTGGTCGGATCAAACAGTTGTTTCTTTGGGGGCAGCCTACCGCGTGAACGATGTTCTAACTTTGCGCGGCGGTTTGAATTTAGCCAGCAATCCCATTCCAAAAGAAATGACCAACCCTTTGTTTCCAGCCATTGTGGAAAACCACATGACCTTGGGTGCCAGCCATCAGCTCAGCAAGCAATGGCAGTTAGACGCTGCCATGTCGCATGCAGGCAACGTGACAGTGGCCACACCTGGCGCCAGCATTTCACACAGCCAAAACAATTGGCAACTGTTGGCAAGCTACCGTTATTGAGCACTTTTTGAGTTGCACAGAGGAATTGATTTAAATCAATTCCTCTTTGTGCATGTCAATCACAATCAGACGCAAATTTTTTGTAATTTTGAGTTCAGCCACACAGCTGAGAATCACCGCTTATAAATAAGCACCAACTTATATAAGTTAAAGTGTGATGGCCCATGCTGACCAAGGAGATAGTGTGAAAGAGCAATTCAATTCCTCAGGACGGGTCCAAAAAGCCCCTGAAAATTTCTTAACCCCTGCTGATGTCAAAACGGTTTTTGCTGAAGGCAAACAAGGTCGCCGCGACTTCATTCGTCGTGCATTTGCAGCAGCCTCTACAGCAACAGCGGCAGGTGTTGCAGCAGTCGCAGCGCCCGCCAATGCTTGGGCCCAAGGCAACCCTATCCCTACTGAGGGTGGTGACCCCAACATTTTGAATTTGCCCGCACACGCCACTGGGCTTGGCCAGGGTGTTGCAACAGAGGGTTACGGCAAACCCTCCAAATACGAGTCCAATTTGCAACGACGCCAAAGCCCTGGTTTGACACAAACCACACAGGCATCCGTTTCTTTTGCACCCTTGCAATCTTTGTTTGGCATCGTCACGCCCAGCGGCCTGCACTTTGAGCGTCACCACCAGGGCTGGTGGGACATTGATCCCTCCAAACATCGCTTCATGATCAACGGCATGGTGAAAAACCCCAAGGTTTTCACTATGGATGAAATCATGCGCTTGCCCTCTGTCTCACGCTTTCACTTCATTGAATGTGGTGCCAATACGGCGGTCGATTGGGGCAATGTAGCGGTGCCCACGGTGCAATACACACACGGCATGTTGTCTTGCAGTGAATTCACAGGCGTACCACTCATCACCCTGCTTGAATTAGCGGGTGCCGATTTGAAAAATGGCAAGTTTGTTTTGGCAGAAGGCGGTGACGGCTCAGCCATGACACGCACCATTCCCATGAGCCTCATCACTTCAGGTGAAGTGTTGGTGGCCTATGGCCAAAACGGCGAAATGTTGCGTCCAGAAAACGGCTACCCCTTGCGCTTGGTCGTGCCAGGCGTTCAAGGCGTCAGTTGGGTCAAATACCTGCGACGCGTTGAAGTGGGCGATCAGCCCTACGCTGCCAAAGATGAAGCCGTGCACTACATCGATTTGCAACCCAGTGGACTGCACCGTCAGTACACCAACATTCAAGAATGCAAGAGCGTGGTCACAACCCCCTCGGGCGGCCAAGTTTTGTTGGACAAAGGTTTTTACAACATCACAGGCTTGGCTTGGTCGGGCAAAGGCAAGATCAAACGCGTCGACGTGTCAACCGATGGCGGGCGCAACTGGCGTCAAGCAAGACTCGAAACACCGGTGTTGTCAAAAGCCCTCACGCGCTTCAATTTGGATTGGGTCTGGGATGGCAAACCCGCCATCATCCAGAGGCGCGCACAAGATGAAACAGGCTATGTCCAGCCCATGTACAAACAACTTCGCGATGTGCGTGGTACGCGTTCTATCTATCACAACAATGCCATTCAGTCATGGTTGGTCCAAGAAAATGGCGAGGTGAAAAATGTTCAAGTTTCCTAAGATTGTTCTGGCCATCGCCATCAGCCTGTCCCTTGCATCTGCATTTGCGCAAAGCACCAAATATCCAGGCGTAGGTCGAGACGCCACCCCCAAAGAAGTCGCAGCTTGGGACATTGATGTTCGACCCGACTTTAAAGGCTTGCCTGTTGGCTCTGGTTCTGTGGCCAAAGGCCAAGATGTATGGGAAGCCAAATGTGCGCAATGTCATGGAATTTTTGGTGAATCCAATGAAGTCTTCAGCCCCTTGATTGGTGGCACCACCGCCGAGGACATCAAAACAGGCCGTGTAGCCAACCTCACACGCACAGACTTCCCCGGTCGAACCACCATCATGAAGGTGGCCACAGTGTCAACTTTGTGGGACTACATCAACCGTGCCATGCCTTGGACCAGTCCCAAGACACTCACCACAGAAGAAGTCTACGCAGTCACAGGTTTCTTGTTGAACTTGGCAGGCGTGGTGCCCGATGACTTTGTTTTGTCCAACAAAAACATTGCAGAGGTGCAAAAGCGGATGCCCAATCGCAATGGCATGACCACAGCACACGCCATGTGGCCTGGTAAAGAATTTGGCGGCACCAGCAAACCCGACACGCAAAATACGATTTGCATGAAAGATTGCAAACCAGAAGCCAAAGTCGCTTCATTCTTGCCAGACTTTGCACGCAATGCCCATGGCAACTTGAGTGAACAAAATCGTTTGGTCGGTCAGCAAAAAGGCGCCGACACCACCAAGCCAGAAGGCAGTACGGGCAAAACCAGCACCAGCGCGCCTGCGACAAGTCCCTCTCCCACCGCACCCGCCAAAGCAGCAGATGGCAAAGCTGACAACAAAGCCGTTATGGCCCTGTTAAGCAAAAACGTCTGTACGGCATGCCACGGCGTCGACAAGAAAATTGTGGGGCCAGGCTTTAACGACATTGCTAAAAAATACCCAGGCAAAGTTGATTACATAGCAGGCAAAATCAAGTCAGGTGGTTCAGGTGTTTGGGGGGCTATCCCCATGCCTGCACAAAACTTAAGCGATGCAGACGCAAAGCTCATCGCTGAGTGGATTGCCAACGGAAGTCAAAAGTAAAAAAGGTCAAAGTTCATCAGTTTTAATTGAATTGACTTTGACGCAGATTTCAATAGCATCAACTTATTCACAAGGAGAATCAGATGCAAACTCGTCGCGAGACAATCAAACAGAGCATGGTGGTTGCAGGCTTGCTGGCTTCTGCTGGCTTCCCTCAATTTGCTCACGCAGCATTTAACAAAACCGGCTTTGATGCCAAGTCGGTTCAAGACGCAGTGAAGGCCTACGGCGGTGGCGCCATTGCTGAAAGCAAAGACGTTTCCATCACGGGTCCTGATATTGCAGAAAATGGCGCTGTGGTTCCTTTGGGTGCCAGCACCACATTGCCAGGTGTCAAACAAATGTTGGTTTTGGTTGAGAAGAACCCGGCAGCATTGGTGGCCATGTTCCACGTGAGCGATGCCGTCGAAGCCAATTTCTCTACACGCGCCAAGATGGGCCAATCGTCCGATGTCTACGCTGTGGCCATCATGGCCGACGGCAAGGCTTTGTTCGCCAAGAAAGAAGTCAAAGTCACTTTGGGTGGTTGTGGCGGTTAAGCCCCTCACCTCATAGTTCATTCACACCTATTCAGGAGAAAAAAATGGCAGATCCAATGCGCATTCGCGCCCAAGCCTCTGGCGACAAAGCAACTGTTCGTGTTCTGATGAGTCACGAAATGGAATCCGGTCAACGCAAAGATGCCGCTGGCAAAACAGTGCCCGCATGGTTCATTCAAGAAGTCACTGCAACACACAACGGCAAACCCGTTTTGGCGGCCGAATGGGGACCCGCTGTCTCCAAAAATCCATTTTTGCAATTTGCAGTCAAAGGCGCCAAAGCCGGTGACAAAATTGCAGTCACATGGAAAGACAGCAAGGGTGACACCCGCACCGACGAAGCCACGGTGTCCTAAGCTACCAAGTTGCACATCAAGGGTGAAGCGCAATCTTCACCCTTTTTCAGTTTTTGAAGTTGACACATTGAGGCGCACATGATGCAAAACATGAAGCAAACACTCTCCGTCTTATTGGCTGCAGGTCTAATGACCCTCAGTCTCAGCAGTCTGGCGCAAAAAACTGCCAGTCAAGGCATTGATGAATACCGCGCCATGTTGCAAGACGGTAACCCTGCCGACTTGTTCGAAGCCAAAGGCGAAGGATTGTGGACTCAAAAACGCGGCCCCAAAAATGCATCGCTTGAAAAATGTGATTTAGGCAAAGGCCCCGGTGTCTACAAAGGCGTGTTTGTCGAGTTGCCCAAATATTTTGCAGACACTGGGCGCGTGCAAGACATGGAGTCGAGGCTGCTCACCTGCATGGAAACCTTGCAGGGCTTCAATGCCGCCGAAATTGCCAAGACGCCCTTTGGCAAAGGCGAACAAGTCAATGTCACAGCTCTGGCCACTTGGTTGTCATCCGAATCCAAAGGCATGAAATTCAACCTGTCGCAAGCCCACGCGTCCGAGAAAACTTTTTACGAAGTCGGTAAACGACTGTTCTTCCAACGCGGTGGTCCGCATGACTTTGCCTGCGCCTCTTGTCATGCAGAAGATGGCAAGCGCATTCGCCTTCAGGACCTGCCCAACCTCACCAAAAATCCGGGTGATGGCATTGGCTTTGCCGCATGGCCAGCCTATCGTGTCTCGAATGGTCAGATGTGGGGCATGCAGCAACGCCTGAACGATTGCTACCGTCAGCAGCGCTTCCCCTACCCTGGTTTTGGCAGTGATGCCACCATTGCCTTGGGCGTGTACTTGGGTGTGAATTCCCAAGGCTCTGCGTCCATTGCCCCTGCCATCAAGCGCTAAATCGGAGTCCATGCCATGAAAAAAATGAATTCAAAACTTCGTACCAGCCTGGCTCTCGCAGCGGTTGCGTTGTTGGCTGTTGGATGCGCCTCGGTGCCCAGCGCATCAGACCTGAAAGCGCTCACACAGCAGATTGTGAAAGCCTCATTCCGCGATGAAGGCATCGTCAAAGCCAGCATCTTGGCCAGCATCGATGAAACCAATCAGGCTTGCAGTGAAGCCGATGCCAACGGCAAACCCTTGGATGAAAAAACAAGTCAAGCCCTAGAAGCCGCCAACTTAAAAACCATCAAGTGGCCCAGCAACGGCAAGTTCCTAGGTGATTGGAAAGAAGGCGAAAAAATTGCCCAAAACGGTCGCGGTCTGACCTTCACGGATGACGACAAAACGGTCAATGGTGGCAATTGCTACAACTGCCACCAAATGGACCCCAAAGAAATTTCCTACGGCACCATTGGACCTAGCCTCTACAACTACGGAAAAATTCGAAGCGTCAACAACCCAGACAGCCCAGATGTCAAACTGATCGTGGAATACACCTGGGGCAAAATTTGGAATTCCAAGGCTTACAACGCCTGCTCCAACATGCCACGTGCGGGTCACAACGGTATCTTGTCCGAAGACCAAGTGCGTCATTTGGTGGCTTTACTGTTAGACCCCCAATCACCCGTCAACAAAT
>CALEYZ010000074.1 GCA_937928195.1 uncultured Limnohabitans sp. | reverse complement strand
ACACGGGCCAAGTCAGGGCCTGTGCGCTTGCTACCCCATTGGAAGGGATGGTCATAGACAAATTCACCTGCAACGGAGTAAGGGCCGTAACGCAAGGTTTCGGCGCGGAAGGGGCGAATCATTTGTGAGTGGCAGTTGTAGCAACCTTCACGTACGTAAATATCGCGACCCGCCACTTGCAAAGCGGTGTAAGGCTTCAGACCAGGCACAGGTTCCGTTGTAGATTTTTGGAAAAACAGCGGGACGATTTCAACCATACCGCCAAACAGCAAAACCACCAAGATCAAAACGATCATCAGGAAATTGCTGGTTTCAACTTTCTCGTGGGACAAGCCGCCACCGGAATTTGAAGGATTAGACATCTTATTTTTCTCCTGATGCTGTTAGGCGTGTGCAGCAGCCACGGCGGGAATCTGCACATCCACGGCACGACCGTTGGTGGCTGTTTTCAAGGTATTCCACAACATGATCAGCATGCCGCCCAAATACAGTAAACCACCCAACAAACGCAACACATAGAAGGGGAATGTGGCTTTGACTGACTCCACAAAGGTGTAAGTCAAGGTACCGTCCGCATTGACAGAACGCCACATCAAACCTTGCATCACACCGGCAATCCACATGGCCGCGATGTAAATCACGATACCAATGGTGGCAATCCAAAAGTGCGCTTCAATGGCTTTCACGCTGTACATCTTTTTCTGACCGAACAAACGGGGAATCAGGTAGTACATGGTGCCCATGGTGACCAAGCCCACCCAGCCCAAAGCGCCAGAGTGCACGTGACCCACGGTCCAGTCGGTGTAGTGCGACAAAGCATTGACTGTTTTGATGGACATCATGGGGCCTTCAAAGGTAGACATACCGTAGAAGGACAAAGAAACAATCAGGAAGCGCAACACAGGGTCATCCCGCAGCTTGTGCCATGCGCCCGACAAGGTCATCACGCCGTTGATCATGCCGCCCCAGCTGGGTGCCAACAAAATCAGTGAGAACACCATGCCCAATGACTGTGTCCAGTCAGGCAAAGCGGTGTAGTGCAAGTGGTGAGGACCTGCCCACATGTAAGTGAAGATCAGCGCCCAGAAGTGAACAATCGACAAGCGATAGCTGTAAACGGGCCGCTCTGCTTGCTTTGGAATGAAGTAATACATCATGCCCAAGAAGCCCGCAGTCAAGAAGAAGCCCACCGCGTTGTGGCCGTACCACCATTGCACCATGGCGTCTTGCACACCGGCATAAGCCGAGTATGACTTCATGAGACCCACAGGCATGGCCGCACTGTTGACCAAGTGCAACAAGGCAACGGCAATGATGAAGGCACCAAAGAACCAGTTGGCCACGTAAATGTGACGTACCTTGCGCGTGCCCACCGTGCCAAAGAACACAATGGCAAATGACACCCAGACCAAGGTGATCAGGATGTCAATGGGCCACTCGAGTTCAGCATATTCTTTGCCGCTGGTGTAGCCCAAAGGCAAGGTGATGGCGGCCAGCACGATGACCAACTGCCAACCCCAAAAGGTGAAGGACGCCAGTTTCTCGGCAAACAAGCGAACATGACAGGTTCGTTGAACCACGTAGTAGGCAGAGGCGAACAAGCCGCAACCACCAAACGCAAAAATCACGGCATTGGTGTGCAACGGACGCAAGCGACCGTAACTGAGCCATGGAATACCAAAGTTCAACTCTGGCCAAGTTAATTGGGCCGCAATGATCACGCCAACCAGCATGCCCACCACACCCCAAACCACCGTCATGATGGCAAATTGTCTGACAACGGTGTCGCTGTAGACGCTTGCCTGTTCGTTGGCAAATTTCATTTTCACCTCTTCTAAAAATACAAAACCAGTGTCGCACCTAGGGGAAACGCTTAGTTTGACTTAAGTCAATCATTTCTAAGAATTCGCTCCCCTTCTGCCTCAATGTCTTCAAACTGGCCGCGGTTCACGGCCCACCAAAGTCCTGCCAAGATGAAAAACACCAAGGCCACAGACAAAGGCACCAATAAATAGAGAATGTCCATCAGATGTTTTCCTTCAAATCAAATTGAATGGTTTTGGACAGTCTCATGGCATTTAACACCACCCCCAAGGAACTGCAAGCCATGCCAAGGCCAGCCAGCCATGCTGGCAAGTAGCCTAGCATGGCCAAGGGCACACATGCAAAGTTGTAAATTGCCGCCCAAATGAGGTTTTGACGAACAATTTGAAGGGTCTTTCGGCTCAAGATGAATGTGGCAACCAATGGCTTCAAATCACTGCCCATCAGAACAAAATCAGCCTTGGACTGCGCCAATGGCAGGGCTTGCCCCAAAGCAAATGACACATCCGCCCCTGCCAACACAGGTCCGTCATTCAGTCCATCGCCGACCATGGCCACACGGTGACCTTGGGCCTGCTCTTGTTTGACTTGACTCAGCTTTGCTTCGGGCGAGCATCCTCCCATGGCATCGGTGATTTGCAAGCGTGAGGCAAGCTGCGAAACAGACACCTGACCATCGCCCGATAAAACACGAATTCTCAAACCAAGGCGCTCCAGCAACCGCAGCGTGGCAGCAGCTTCTTCTCGAGGTGTTTCGGCAAACTCAAACGTGGCCAGCCACCCTTGCTCATCGCTCAGCCAAGCACTCAACACTTCGCTTTGCGCGGCCTTCACACCGCAAAAGGCGGCAGAGCCCAAACGCAACTCTTTTCGAACTTCCAAACCGGATGGCAAAGTTACCTCACGCAAGCTAGCCTGAACGCCCTGCCCGGCAAACTCCTTCACATTCTCCAAATGGGCTTGGGTGTCGCTCATGTGCCCATGCGCTTTGACCAAGGACCTTGAAACAGGGTGCAACGAATGACTCGCCAAACCAGCGGCCCAAGCCAGTACTTGTTCAGGCAAAACACCTTGGCGTGTGGCAATGTGTTGCAAGCTGAAGTCTTCGTGCGTCAAGGTGCCGGTTTTGTCAAAAATAACTGTGTCTACTGTGGCCAACGTCTGCAAGGCTTGCAAGCTTCTCAACATAACGCCCGCTTTGGCCAATGCACCCGCGGTCGACAACATGGCAGCAGGCGTGGCGAGAGACAACGCACAAGGACATGTGACGATCAAAACTGAAACAGCCACCATCAGGGCATGCGCAGGGCTGTATTGCCACCCCCAAACTGCAGCCAAAGTTGCCAAGGCCAAGACCCCCCACAAGAAAGGCTTGGCAACGCGGTCAGCGAGCATCGCCATGCTGGGCTTGGACACCGAAGCACTTTCCATCAGGGCCACCATTTGCCCGAATCGCGTTTGTTTGCCCAAAGAGGTCACCTGAACTTCAACGGTGGCCGTCAGGTTCATGCTCCCGGCCAACACAGGCTGACCACTCACACGGGGCAAGGGCCGTGACTCCCCCGTCAACAAGGCCTCGTCCACTTGGGTCTCACCCCAAACAATGAGCGCATCTGCTGCAAAAGCCTCCCCGGGTTTGACTTGGATCACGTCTTGCAGGCGCAAGTGCCGCAGGGTGGTCATCTCCCAAAATCCTGCTTTCGTTTTGCGGTGAACGGCATCAGGCAGCCGATTCATGACGGCTTCCAAAGCACCTGCCGTTTTGTCACGCAACCGAAGTTCCAACCAACGACCCGAGAGCAAAAAAAACACGAACATGGTGAAGGAGTCGAAATAAACTTCGGCGCCAAAGGGGCCTTGCGGCTCAAAGGTGCCAAGCGTGCTGACCCCGAAAGTCACCAGCATGCCGATGGACACTGGCAAGTCCATGCTGATTTTTTTTTGTCTCAAATCGAGCAGCGCTGTTTTGAAAAAAGGCGTGCATGAAAAAAACAACACTGGCAAAGACAACACCCAAGAAGCCCATCGCAACAGCTGCACCATGTCGGGCGCAATGTCTTGAGGATTGCTCATGTAAATCGGTGTGGCATACATCATGACTTGCATCATGCAAAGACCTGCTACGCCCAAGCGCCACAACATTTTTCGCGCATCTTCGCGGCGCACTTCGTTGGCCAAAGCATCGTTGGCTGGCACGGTTCGATAGCCTAATTGAGCAACAGCCTTCATCCAATGAGAGGGCTGAGTTTGCGCCGACGACCACACCACCCGGCCCCTGTGGCTGCTTGCACTGATCTGGGCAGACATCACGCCTGGCACGGCCAACAATGCCTCTTCAATGTTGATGGCACATGCTGTGCAATGCATGCCCTCAAAAACCACACTGGAGGTCCACTGAGTGGGTTGCTGATCGTTGGCTTGACTGAAATCAAGCCACTCTTCCGGTTGATCAAGCAATGACCATTGGGAGGTCATGGCCTCTAAATCGGGAATGGCAGCTTGATTCAACATGCGTTGAAGATAAGTCACCAAGCTTGCACGAAACTTGATCTACATCAAGACGCAAGGTATTCTGAGTTTTAAACTTAAGACATCAATTCACAAAGGAGCTCACGATGTATACACGTATTCTTGTTGCCACAGATGGATCCACGCTTGCCAAAAAAGCGGTTGCCGATGCCATTGGCTTGGCTGCAACTTGCGGCGCTGAATTGGTGGCTCTCAAAGTGGTGCCACGCTACCCGCAAGCTTATTTTGAAGGCAGCATCCCCCTCAACACCAAAGATGTCGCACGCATTGAAGCTCAATGGGCTGACGAAGCTCAAGCGGCAGTGGATGCGGTGCAAAAGGCTGCGACAGCCAAAGGCGTTAAGGCCAAAGGCATTGTGGTTCGCTCTGACATCGTGTCAGACGCCATCATTGCCGCTGCTAAAAAGCAAAAAGCCGATTTGGTCGTGATGGCCTCGCATGGCCGCAAAGGCATCAAGCGTTTGTTGCTGGGCAGTGAAACACAGCAAGTGCTGACGCACTGCCATGTTCCTGTGCTGGTCTTACGCTAAGAACAAATTTTTGTGCTGATCGCGCAATAAATTTTTCTGCACTTTGCCCATGGTGTTTCGTGGCAGCTCCGGCACCACGAAACACTTTTTGGGTATTTTGAAATTGGCCAACTGCGACTTTAAGTTGGCAATGATCTGCTCGGCATTGAGCTGTGCACCGGCCTTGGCAATGACCACGGCCACCCCCACTTCGCCAAAGTCTGGATGGGGAACCCCCACCAACGCACTCTCTGCCACGCCCGGCATTTCATTGATGTAACCCTCAATCTCCGCAGGGTACACGTTGTAGCCGCCACTGATGATCAAGTCCTTGCTGCGGCCCACAATGGTGACATAACCGCGCTCGTCGATTTTGCCTACATCGCCCGTTTTGAAAAAACCATCGGCCGTGAACTCTTCTTTGGTTTTCTCTGGCATGCGCCAGTAGGCTTGAAACACATTCGGGCCTTTGACCTGAATGTTGCCAATCTCTCCCACAGGCAAGGCTTTGCCTTCATCACCTTGGACGCGCAGTTTGACACCGGGCAAGGGAAATCCCACCGTGCCACCGCGGCGCTCACTTTGACCCGCATGTCGCTTGTCTGCCGCGTAAGGGTTAGACGTCAGCATCACGGTTTCACTCATGCCGTAACGCTCCAAAATGGTATGGCCTGTGCGTTGCTGCCATTCGGTGAACGTTTCAATCAACAAAGGTGCAGAACCTGCAATGAACAAGCGCATGTTGCGGGCTGCTTGCTTTGTCAATCCGGGTTCGGCCAAGAGGCGCACATACAAAGTGGGCACCCCCATGAAGACTGTGGCTTCGGGCATTTTGGCAATGACAAACTTGGGGTCAAATTTGGCCATCCAAATCATTTTGCTGCCGTTGATCAGGGCGCCATGAATGGCCACAAACAAGCCATGGACATGGAAAATTGGCAATGCATGAATCAGCACATCGCCCGTCTTCCAACCCCAATATGTTTTCAGCGTTTTGGCGTTGCTGAGCATGTTGCCATGGGTCAGCATGGCGCCTTTGCTGCGTCCTGTGGTGCCACTGGTGTACAAAATGGCAGCCAAATCATCGGCTTTTTTCACGGCAATGGTGTGCACATCGCGTTGTTGCGCCGCACGCTCGAGCAAGGTACCTGTTCGGTCATCGTTCAAGGTGAACACATGCTACGTACCTGCCTTGAAGGCAATCTTGCTGACCCAACCAAAGTTGGCGCTGGTGCAAACCACCACGGCCGGTTCGGCGTTGCCGATGAAGTACTCAATTTCCGCACTTTGATAGGCCGTGTTCAAGGGCAGGAACACGTAGCCTGCGCGCAAAGTTGCCAAATAAAGCATCAAGGCTTCAACGGATTTTTCCACCTGAACGGCAATGCGACTGCCTTTGGGTAATTTCAAACCACCCAGCAAATTGGCCATCATGGCACTGGCGCGGTCTAAGTCACGCCATGTGTAGTTCAGCCCTTGGTCTGTTTCAAGCGCGACCGCGTCCAAGTTTGTAGGGAAAGCAGCGCGGAGTGCTGCAAACAAATTCTCTTGTGCCATCTTCAATCCAATTTTGCGCCAGAGGCTTTCACCACCTGGCTCCATTTACGTAATTCTGTTTTGATGAACGCATCAAATTGCGCGCCCGTCAAATTCGGAAAGTCGGCGCCTTGCGCCGCCCACACCGCTTTGGCGTCGTCTGCCAAACAAGCCTTGCGAATTTCCTCAATGGCCCGCGCTTGCGCATCCGCGGGCGTTCCTTTGGGCGCCCAAACACCGTACCAAGTGCTCACGGTGTAATCAGGCAGTCCTACTTCGGAGGAGCAAGGCACATCCGGAAACGCGGGGTTGCGTTTGGTACCGGAGACCATCAAAGCTTTGATTCTGCCACCCTTGATGTGGGATGCAGAGGAACCCAAGCCATCAAACATCATGTCCACATTGCCCGAAATTAAATCTTGCAGCGCAGGACCCGCACCTCGGTAAGGAATGTGCGTGATGAAGGTTTGCGTTTGCAACTTGAACAACTCCCCCGCCAAGTGATGGGAGGTACCGCCCCCAGCAGAGCCATAGTTCAAACGGCCTGGATTTTTCTTCACGTAGTCGAGGAATTCTTTGAGGTTGTTGGCTGGCACCTTTTTGGGATTCACAACCAACACTTGCGGCACGGCCGCGACCAAAATCATGGGCACCAAATCGCGCTCGAGGTCGTAATCAAGCTTGGGATACATGCTGGGCGCAATGGTGTGATGCACGGCGCCCATGAAGTAGTTGTAACCATCCGGTGCGGCCTTGGCTGCAATGCCAGCGCCCAAGGTACCCCCCGCACCGCCGCGATTGTCAATGATGAGTTGTTTGCCCGTCTGCTTTGAAAAAATGGCCGACAAAGGGCGGGCAAAGGCATCGGTGCCGCCGCCAGCAGGAAATGGCACGATCATGTTGACGGGCTTCACAGGCCAGCTGGCTTGCGCCCAGGCAGGAACCAAGGGTGCCGCAGATGAGACGGCAGCCCATTTCAAAAGTGAGCGTCGCTGAATGTCTTCATTGAAAAATTGCATGCGTGTCTCCTGTCATTATCAAATCAAGCTTGACTCAAGCACTCTGTGGCTTGTTGGCGGCAATGTACAAAATCAAACCCACCAGCAGCATGGGCACACACAGCCACTGCCCCATGCTCAAGCCCATGGACAGCAAGCCAAGGTGTGCATCGGGCTCTCTGAAAAATTCGGCCACAAAGCGCAACGATCCATACCCCATCAAGAACACGGCAGAAACTTGTCCGATGGGCCTGTTTTTGCGCGCAAAGATCCAAAGCACGGCAAACAAGAGCAATCCTTCAAGCAAGAATTGGTAAATTTGCGACGGATGCCGAGGAAAGTCTCCTGCACCTCGAAACACCATGCCCCATGGCAGATCGGCATCGGCTTGACGTCCCCACAGTTCGCCGTTGATGAAATTGCCAATGCGTCCAGCAGCCAGGCCCGTCGGCACGCACGGCGCCACAAAGTCCATCACCTGTAAAAATGGGCGCTGCCGAGTTTTGGCAAACCACACCATCGACGTCATGACGCCCAGCAAGCCGCCATGAAAACTCATGCCCCCTTGCCACACATAGGCCATTTCGAGGGGATGTGAAAAATAATAAGCTGGCTGATAAAACACGCAATAGCCGATTCGACCGCCCAATACCACGCCCAAAACGCCGGCAAACAAGATGTCTTCCACATCTCGGTGCTGCCAATGCGTCAGGCGGGCATAGGGCAAATGCGACAGGCGCCGGGTGGCCAGAAAGTAGAACAAGCCAAACGCAGCCAAATAGGTCAGGCCATACCAATGAACCGCAAGGGGCCCCAATTGGAGGGCCACAGGATTGATTTGAGGGTGAATCAGCATGGGGGCGATTGTGCCTTGTTGCCGCCCCATCTGGCTATGGCATCAAACCCCAATGCCAGCCGAGGGACTTTGAGCCCATTCTGGCCTTTGTGTCCCTTAGAATTGCACAAACCCCTCATTGGGTCCTTAGGGCCTGAGGATGTCCCCTTACATAACAGTAGACACGACCATGAGCGACAAGATCATCCCTATTCAACCCGTGACCCCCAGCAATCGCCGCAGTGCCAACATCACCCAAGGCAAATCACGGGCGCCCAACCGCTCGATGTACTACGCCATGGGTTACGAAGAAGGTGACTTTGTCAAACCCATGGTGGGCGTGGCCAACGGCCACAGCACCATCACCCCTTGCAACAGCGGTTTGCAAAAACTGGCCGATGCCGCAGTGGCCGGCATTGAAGAAGCCGGTGGCAATGCACAGATTTTTGGCACCCCCACCATTTCTGACGGCATGGCCATGGGCACTGAGGGCATGAAATACTCTCTCGTCAGCCGTGAAGTGATCTCCGACTGCATTGAAACATGCGTGCAAGGTCAGTGGATGGACGGCGTCTTGGTCGTGGGTGGCTGCGACAAAAACATGCCCGGCGGCATGATGGGCATCTTGCGCGCCAACGTGCCTGCGATTTACGTGTATGGCGGCACCATTTTGCCCGGCCGCTACCAAAACAAAGACCTGAACATCGTCAGCGTGTTTGAAGCGGTGGGCCAAAACGCTGCGGGCAATTTGAGCGACTTTGATTTGAAAGAAATCGAAAAACGCGCCATTCCAGGCACCGGCTCATGCGGCGGCATGTACACGGCCAACACCATGTCTTCTGCGTTCGAAGCGCTGGGCATGTCACTGCCCTTCTCTTCGACCATGGCCAACCCCCATGACGAGACCAAAAACTCGGCCAAAGCATCGGCCAAGGTTTTGTTGGAAGCCATCAAGAACGATCTGAAACCCCGCGACATCGTCACCAAAAAAGCCATTGAAAATGCCGTGGCCGTGATCATGGCCACCGGTGGTTCGACCAACGCCGTGCTGCACTTCTTGGCCATTGCCCACACCGCCGGTGTTGAGTGGACCATCGACGATTTCGAGCGCATGCGCAAGAAGATCCCCGTCATTTGCGACTTGAAACCCAGCGGTCAATACTTGGCTGTTGACCTGCACCGCGCAGGCGGCATTCCTCAGGTCATGAAGGTCTTGTTAAAGGCCGGCTTGTTGCACGGTGATTGCATGACCATCACTGGCAAAACCGTGGCTGAAAATTTGAAGGACATCCCTGATGCGCCCCGTGCGGACCAAGATGTCATTCGTCCCATCGACAAGCCCATGTACGCAGAAGGTCACTTGGCCATTCTGAAAGGCAACCTGTCACCCGAAGGTGCTGTGGCCAAAATTACCGGCTTGAAGAACCCAGTCATCACAGGCCCTGCCCGCGTGTTCAACGACGAGCAGTCTGCATTGCAAGCCATTTTGGATGGCAAGATCAAAGCCGGTGACGTCATGGTCTTGCGGTACCTCGGCCCCAAAGGCGGTCCCGGCATGCCCGAAATGTTGGCCCCCACAGGCGCCCTCATTGGCGCGGGTTTGGGCGAAAGCGTGGGCCTGATTACCGATGGTCGCTTCTCAGGCGGCACCTGGGGCATGGTGGTCGGTCACGTGGCGCCCGAAGCCGCTGCTGGCGGCACCATTGCGTTTGTCAACGAAGGCGACTCCATCACCATCGATGCACACCAACTCATTCTCGAGTTGAACGTCCCTGAAGCCGAAATTGCCAAACGCCGTGCCAACTGGACAGCGCCCGCACCACGTTACACGCGAGGCGTTCAGGCCAAGTTTGCATTCAACGCTTCCAGCGCCAGCAAAGGCGCAGTGCTGGACTTGTATTGATGGGCAGAAGACGCACTTTGCAATGACATCTTTTCAAAGTGTGCGGTGGGGCTTGGCTGCGGCAGCCCTCGCCTGTTCAACGAGCTTTCCTGTCTTGGCAGATCAAGCCCTTGCAATCAAAAAGAATTGCATGGGCTGCCATGCCCTTGATCGCAAAATGGTTGGCCCCGCTTACAAAGACGTGGCAAAAAAATACGCAGCCGATCCTGCTGCCACTGACAAACTGGCACTCAAAATTCAAAAAGGCGGGGCGGGTGTTTGGGGGCCTGTGCCCATGCCCACCAATGCGCAAGTCAACGAAAAAGAGGCCAAAACTTTGGCCTCTTGGATACTTAGCTTGAAGTGATTTTCAAAGGCCGATGGCAGCAATGCCGGCTTTGGCGATTTGTGCGTCCTCATTGGACTTGACGCCGCTCACACCCACTGCGCCCAAACAGAAGCCATCTTTCATGATGGGTACGCCACCTTCAAGCAGCCCTTCGACTTCAGGCGCAGACAGGAAAGACATGCGGCCACCATTGATGACATCTTCGTAAATTTTGCTTTCACGTCGACCTAAAGCAGCCGTTTTGGCTTTGGCGGGTGCGATGTGGGCAGAAATGGGAGGTGCACCGTCCAAACGTTGAAAATGGAACAAATGACCACCCGCATCCACAATGGCGATGCTCACAGCCCAGTTGTTCTTTTGGGCTTCTGCTTGCGCTGCGGCAGCGATGGTTTGGATGTCTGACAGTTCGAGGCTGGATTGTGTTTTCATGGTTCTGAGTGGATGAAAAATGACCCGCAAGCATAACGCAGGCTGGCATTCTCATTCCATTCATCCAAGTCACTACACAAAAGACCCTGAATACTTCGGCAAATAGGGTATTTTGGGTTACAAGCCCTACAATTTGCTCACCCGATACAGGGTGGATTATCAGGAGTTCACACATGAGCGATCTTCAAAACATTGAGCAAGCCGGCTGGGGTAGCGTTGTCAGCACCCCCGCTGAACGTAACAAGGTCATGCGCAACACCTATTGGTTGTTGGCACTCAGCCTTTTGCCAACCGTTCTCGGTGCCTGGTTGGGCGTGGCCACCGGCATCACGCAAGCACTGGGCGGCGGACTGGGCATGGTCGTCTTTCTAGGGGGTGCCATTGGTTTTATGTATGCCATCGAAAAAACCAAAGACTCTTCCACAGGCGTCTTCGTCTTGTTGGGCTTTACTTTCTTCATGGGTCTCATGCTCTCGCGCATGATTGCCATGGTGTTGGGCTTTAAAAACGGCGCCGAT
>CALEYZ010000073.1 GCA_937928195.1 uncultured Limnohabitans sp. | reverse complement strand
TGGAAGCCGTCAAGCACGACATTCGCAAATACTTCAAACGCGAACGCAATCGTGTGTTGCCAAAAGAAGTTGACTTCTGGGACTTTGACTGCAAAGTGGGCTTGACCGCTGACACAGCTGAGGCGGTCAAAGTGAGCGCAGTGATTGAAGCCTTAGACGCTTTGGCCAAAGAAGGCGCAGCTTCGGTCTATGTAGAAATTTTGAGCAAGCACGGTGTGCGTGTGATCAAACCTGAAAATGACCCTGTGATCATTGAACGGGTTGACGACGCTGGTTTTGCCAACCGATGAACAGCCCCGCGCCGATCACCACGGCACAGCCGATCAGCATGGGTGCATCCAAGGTCTCACCAAACACCAACACCCCAATCGAGAGACCAAACAGCAAACGTGAATACCGGTAAGGGGTGACAGCGCCAATAGAGCCTGTGCGCATGGCTGTCATGAGGGCGGTGTAACCAAACACACCCGCCACCAATGCCGCGGCAATCATCAAGGCCTGATGGGTGTCCAGGTGCACAAATGCTTTGCCGTCCCACAGTGCAAAACTGGCACCTGCAATCACCACAGTGCAAAAGCCGTAAAACCCAAGCACCTCTTTGGTCAACGCTGGCGGCGCAGTGCGAGAAAACAAATCGCGCCCCACAAACCCCAATGTGCCCAGTACTGCCAGCAGCGACAAGACAGAAAAATCGTCTGCTGATGGCCGCAAAATGATCATCACCCCCAACAAGCCGACAAAAATGGCCGCCCATGTCTTGGGTTCCACTTTTTCATGCAGAAAAATACGGGCCCCCAACACCACGAACAAAGGTGCCGCTTGCAAGATGGCGGAGGCCGATGAGATGGGCGTCAGGGCAATGGCCAAGATGTAAAACAAGCGGCCACAGAATTCAAACATGGCCCTGAACAGCATGTTGCGGGTGAAGACTGTTGCTTGAAAAACGGAGACCCGAACACGTCTGGCCATGAGCGCAAAAACACACAACCCACCAACACCGAACATCATCAAGACCTGCCCCACAGGCAAGACTTTGGTGACACTCTTCAGAAATGCATCTTCAATGGCGAAAGCAGCCATTGAAGCAATCATCCAACAGATCCCAGCCCAATTGTTGCGCCTGCTTTGGTTGGCATCAAGCATGCAGACGAATCCAAACAGCCGTTTGATAAAACGCAAAACTCACCAGCCAAGCGACACACAGGGGCCAAGCCACTGACAAGGCTGTAAACGCCCAGCTCTTGGTCTCATTGCGAATGGTGGCAATGGTGGACACACACGGGGTGTAAATCAAGGCAAACAACATGAAACTGTAGGCACTGATCCAATCCATGTTTTGCATGATGGCGTCGATCAAGGCCTGTCCTTCGTGACCGTAAATGACAGCCAAGGCCCCAATCACCACTTCTTTGGCCACAAAGCCAAACACCAAGGCGATGGTCAATTGCTCATTGATGCCTAAAGGCTTTAGCAAAGGCGACATCCAATGGCTGAGTTGCCCTGCCCAGGTTTCCATGCTGCCAGCAGCGGCACCTTGAGGGAAGTTGGTCAGCACCCAAATGAGCAAGACACCCAGCATGATGAAACGCGTAGTTCGGCTTAAAAAATGTCGCACTTCTTGCCAACCTTTCAACACCATTTGACGCAAAGTAGGCAAACGATAAGGCGGGATTTCCAACACAAAGGCATCGACGTTGACGTATTGTTTTTTGAAGAGGATTGACGTGAGCATGGCCATGGCAATGCTCACCAGGTACAAAGAGAACAGCACCCAAGGCGCTTGCTCTGTTGTGAACATGGCTGCGATGAACAGCACAAACACCTGCAGACGCGCTGAGCACAATGAAAACGGAATGGTCAGCATCGTGAGGTAACGCAAACCCTTCGACCGAATTACCCTCGTGCCCAACAAAGCGGGCACATTGCAGCCAAAGCCCATGAGCAACATCACAAAGCTGCGGCCATCCATGCCAAATTTCGACATCAACGCGTCCATCAAAAAGGCTGCACGCGACAAATAGCCGGTATCTTCGACGATGCCCAAGAACAAGAAAAACAAAATGATGAGCGGCACAAAACTGGCCACTGTGCTGATGCCGTTGTACAAGCCATCCAACAACAAGCCTTGCGCCATGGCGGGCAAGCCGCTCAACAAGGGCTCCAATGCGTCTGTTCGCAAATGGGTAAAAAGCCAACTCATGCCGTCTTGCAAGGGTTTGCCAATGGCAAAAACACCTTCAAACAACAGCAACATGACGGCAAAGAAAATGGGCAATCCAAACAAGGGGTGCAGCAAAACTTTGTCGATGCGTTCGGTGAGTTGATGAGAGGCTTGGGCTGGCACCATCACACTGGTTTTGAAGGCGTCTTCCACTTCTGCGGGTGACAAGCTTGGTGCAGGCGCGGCTTTGAGTCCTTCGCGCATGCGCTGCTGCAACTGCTCTGTGCCCTGTCCGTATTTGGCAGACATCAAACAAATGGGCAGCCCCAGTTTCTGACCAAGGAGATCGGCCTTGATGGAGATACCGAGTGCACTGGCCTCATCGGCCATGTTCATCACCATCACCACCGGAATGCCTTGAGACATCACTTGTGACAGCAGATTCAACTGACGGTCCACCTGTGAAGCATTCATCATGAACAAAATCAAGTCTGGCTTTTGCGTCTCTAAGTAAGTGGTGACCACTCTTTCGTCTTCCGAATAGCCACTCAAATCGTAGATGCCTGGCAAGTCAATCAATTGCGCCATTTGATCGCCCACCAACAATCGAGCCGACAAAAGGGACACTGTGAGGCCAGGCCAGTTGCCCACTTTGGCGTGTGCACCGGTCAGTCGGTTGAGCAAGGTGGACTTGCCCGTGTTGGGCATGCCGATGAGGACAATCTTTTTCATAGACTTGGTGGACTTTTAAGGAAGGCTTGTTGCCAAGTCGTTGAGGGCCATGAGGGTGATGCGGCGAGCTTCCGTGCGCCGCATGATGACTTCGGTGGTTCCCACTCGCACATGCACAGGTCCACCCAAACTGGCATGCCGCAAGACTTGCACCGTGCATGTTTCACGCAAACCCAAAGCCGCAAGCCTTTGCATGAGTTCTTTGTCAGCCGCAATGGCGGTGATTTGGCCAAAGCTGCCCACTGGCATTTGATCCAGAGTCATTTTGTCAACGGCCAGGTCGGCACACACAGGACTTGCATTCATTCAGGTGGGATAAGCTGCAGAGCTGACATTGAATCAATGCGCTTCGCAAATTACAAATGAGAATTGTTCTTATTTGGATTCTACGTGAAAAAGTGCTGTTCCTGAATTTCAATGCAAATTGCGTTTGCCCGATTCATCACTGAGCGCGTCCAAGACAAACATGGGAATGTCGACATCAAACTTCTCGCCATCTTCGGCCACGCAGAAGTAGCTGCCATGCATGGTGCCAGTGGGGGTTCGCAAACGTGTGCCACTGGTGTATTGGAATTTTTCGCCAGGTTGCAGCAAGGGCTGATACCCCACCACGCCAAGACCTTTGACTTTTTCGTGCAAGCCGTTGGCGTCGTTGACACTCCAAGACCTTGAAATCACTTGTGCTGCGATGGTGCCGACGTTTCGGATGGTGATGGTGTAGGCGAAGGTGTAAACATCGCCAGTTGGGTCGGATTGTTCAGGCAAATACTGGGGGACGACTTCGACTTGGAGTTTGTATTGAGGCATGAACGGGATTTTGACTCAGTTTCAGAAGTTTGTTTCTGAAAGGCTTTCCCAGTTGGCTTGCCTCGTTGCGATGAGCGCTGATCCGCCAGGCCAAAGGACAGCCTCCTAATACTGAGGTCCCAGAAATCGTCAGCCGCCAATTGAATATCCCTATCTAATGCCTAGGTTGAAGAGGAACATGAGTGTTCAGGCCGCTCAAATCGATAACCAACACCGTAAACAGAGGAGATACAGTCATCCTCTGGCCTCACTTCTTGTAACTTGCGTCGGAGGTTTTTAACGTGCGAATCAACCGCACGATCACTTACATCGCGCAGCTCACCGCTGTGAACATGCTCAAGCAATTGCGCCCGAGAAAACACACGCCCAGGTTGACGCAATAGTTGGCAAAGCATCCTGAATTCCAAATGTGTCAATGTCAACCATTGACCTCGCCACTCAATGCGAAGCCCTGCGTCATCAATTTTCCAAATTTCATCTGCATTTTTCAAAGCTCGCGCAGAACGGCGAAGCAGCGCATGAACCCTGGCCATGACTTCACGAGGGCTGAAAGGCTTGCACACGTAATCATCTGCACCACTGTTCAAACCCAGCAGACGGTCTAGCTCATCAATGCGTGCTGTCACCATTAGGATCGGTACGTCTGAAAATTCCCTGACAGCACGGCACAGACTCACACCATCCAGCCCAGGCAAATTCAAGTCCAGCATCAAAAGGTTTGGCGGCGCGTTTCTAATTTCAGAAAGCGCCACCCGGCCATCTATAAAACTTATAGCCTCAAAGCCTTCGTGGCGCAGATAATCCACCAGCAACAAGGCGATGCGCGGATCGTCTTCAACAACCACTACACGAAGGTCGCTTTTCATGGTGTGCTTCCTATTAAGTTAGAAGGCTGCATAGCGGCGACTTGCGGAAGTTTGAAGGTCAGTGCCAATCCACCCAGTTT
The DNA here is from genome assembly GCA_937928195.1 of uncultured Limnohabitans sp. Classification (GTDB taxonomy): domain Bacteria; phylum Pseudomonadota; class Gammaproteobacteria; order Burkholderiales; family Burkholderiaceae_C; genus Limnohabitans_A. The sequence goes on along the minus strand of CALEYZ010000073.1, from coordinate 3,895 downwards.
TGATGCAGAGACGGTCAGTTGACCGTCGTGAGCTACAGCAATAATTCGGCAAATGGCCAACCCCAGTCCACTGCCACCTGACCCACTGCTGCGTGCCACATCACCTCGGAACAATGGTTCAAACAGCTGCGTCAACTGATCAGAAGAAACACCTGGCGAACTGTCTTCAACCACCAATTCAACATACCCGTCCCGCTGCGCCAATCGAATCAGAACCTCCCCCGGTGATTGGGTATATCGCAGACTGTTATCTAGCAAGTTACACATGAGTTGCTCAATGCGACCGGCATCCCAATGCACACTGACAACCGCAATGTTTTCTGGCCATTGCACATTTAAGAACAAGCCAGCGGCTTCTGCACGTTCCTGATAGCGAGCCTGCATTCTTTCCAGCATGCTCACCGCATCGTCATCCACCTTGTGGCACGGCAGTGTTTGAAGATCAGAGATTGCCAGCAAGTGCAGGTCATCAACAAGCCTGCTTAATCGAAGGACCTCCTCATGCAGAACCTCAATGGCCTCGGGGCTGAGGGGTCGAACGCGTTCATGCAAGGCCTCAATATCGCCGCGCAAGACGGTCAGCGGCGTTCGCAGTTCATGCGAAATATCGGCCAGCCATCGGCGACGTGTTGCTTCCATTTTTTGCAAACCTTCGGCCATGTGATTGACGTTCCGAATGACATCACCGATTTCGTCGCTTCGGCTGGCCAGTGTAGGCGTTACAGGCAATCGCACTGAGAGCTCGCCAAGTGCCAAACGATGGGTGGCTTGCACCACTGCATCCAAAGGCTGGGTCCAGCGACTGGCCAACTTGGTTGCAATCACCAAAGCCAATACGATCAAACTCAGAGAACCTAGGGCCATCAAGACATATTGGTCACGCAAAAAGTTGGCTTCAGCACCATTGCGAATGACGGGTGCAGGTCGCATACGCGCCATTGCCAACACTTGACCCTTGGCGCTTACAGGTCGCTCAACGATAGGCGCATCGCCTGGCACGTCAATACTGGATGCGCCAAGCAGCAAGGTGCCATTGACTGACCGTATCTGAATGCGCTCAGGAAAAGCCTCTGGATTGCGGCCGTGCGGAGGTGGTGGTTTTCCCAGCATTCGTAGTGCCCCCGCTGGATCATTTGATGGAGGATTGAGCTCCTCCAAAAAATCGTGAATTTCAAATCGACCTGCCAGAAAATCTGACAACACTTCATCGCGAGCTATTCGCGCTTCTAGGATGCTTACAAGCCGCTCGAAATGCTGCACATCTCGTTTGGCCAAATAGTCACTGAAACCATTTCTCAGTTGCCATGCTGTGAGTCCACCCAATGCCAACACAGCTACACCTGCGAATGCAAGCAACGTGAGAGAAAGGGTATGGAAAAGTCGCAGGCGCATGGCTTCAATTTATTTCACTTTGAAATGACGATCTCGAATCAAAACAGACACGGCACCTTAACGTTTGACCAATGGCGTTCCTGAAGGTGCAGTGCGATCATCGGTCAGTGTGCGCAAAAAAGCCACCAAATCTGCGACATCTTGCGCAGACAAAATGGGTACATCGCCTGGCCGCTGCCCAAACGGACGCGTCATGTTGACATTGTTGCGCAATGGGACCGGCAAATCGTTGAACTTCTGAATCTGACCGTTCAAAGTCGGGTACCAAAGTTCTGGACGAAGGTCTCGCGTGGCATAAAAAGAAACCGCTTGCTCTAATGTCGCCACACTGGCGTTGTGAAAATAGGGGGCGGTTAATTCAATGTTTCGCAGCGTCGGCACTTTGAATTGCCCACACAAATCAGTACGCGACATTAAATCTGTGCGCTTAGGGCCACACAGTCCCATGTCAAAAAAACTTGGGTCGAGGTTGGCTTGAATTTGATCATTGCGAGGCAAACCTAACGCTGCATAACTGAAATTGGTGAACAATGGTCTTTCACCAAGAGTGCCCGTTTTGCTTATATGACAAGAGGCACAATTGCCTTTATTCTCATCATTGAAAAGATTGAGCCCTCGAAACTCATCCGATGCGAGCGTGGCATTGCCATCAAGATAACGGTCAAACTTGCTGTTGAAAAGCAAGTAGTCTGGGTCAAGTTGCTGGTAAGTCTGCAGTGCCTGTTTCAGTTTTTCAAATATTTGGTTATCAGTGGGTGAGGTGGGTAATCCGAACACACTGACAAAGTCTTTGAAATAGGTAAGTTGCCTCACCTTGCTCGCCACGGCCGCCGCGTCTGCATTGGCCATTTCGCTCGGGTCTAACAAGGGGCCAGCGGCCTGCTCTGCACGGCTACTTGCACGGCCGTCCCAGGTAAATCCACCAAAAGCTTGTCCGCCTTCGAAACGAAATGAACGATTTGTTTCAAGGTACAAAAGTGTTGGACTGCTCCGAAATCCTTGTACCTTCATGGTTAGGCCACCCAATGGCAAGGTGGTTCCTAAGGCGTCAGCATGAGCGCGGTCATCTGTGTGGCAACTTGCACAGGCCAACTGTCCACTGGCTGACAGCGCTTTTTCTTCAAAAAGCGCTTGCGAAATGCTCAGCTGAGTCGGGATGGCAGGCGCGACATCGGTGTTCGAATTTTGTCCGCCACAAGCGCTGAGGAAGCCTGTGATGAAACACAAACCAAATAGTGCAACACTTTTTAAATTCATACATATTTCCATGGGTGGGTGATCCACCAAGGTACACAGGAAATATGGAGGAAATGTGGGGAACAGTCATTGATGGGCTGTTGGATGCATGGCTTGCGTTCAGTGAGGAGAGCGTTGATCCGCCATGCCAAAGGACAGCCCAAAAAATAGCCCCGCAATGATGCGAGGCTATGTCAATTGGCGGAGAAGGTGGGATTCGAACCCACGGTGATGTTGCCACCACGCCTGATTTCGAGTCAGGTACATTCGACCACTCTGCCACCTCTCCTACACTCACCCTTGCGGCTGGTCACTGCCGCAAATTCTATCAGCAGCCTGAGTTCGAAATTTACGCGCGCAACTCGGTGATGCCGCCCATGTAAGGACGCAGCACCTCAGGCACCGTGACAGAGCCATCAGCGTTCTGATAATTCTCCAGCACCGCCACCAGCGCGCGTCCCACGGCCAAGCCTGAGCCATTCAAGGTGTGCACCAGTTCATTCTTGCCTTGCGCATTTTTAAAACGCGCTTGCAAGCGACGTGCTTGGAAGGCTTCGCAGTTAGAGCAAGAGCTGATCTCGCGGTAAGTGCCTTGCGCAGGCACCCACACTTCGAGGTCATACGTTTTGGTAGCGCCAAATCCCATGTCACCCGAGCAGAGCAACATGACGCGGTAAGGCAAACCCAGCTTTTGCAAAATGGCTTCTGCATGGCCGGTCATCTCTTCCAGCGCTTCGTAGCTTTTCTCTGGATGAACAATTTGCACCATCTCCACTTTGTCAAACTGGTGCTGGCGAATCAGGCCGCGTGTGTCACGCCCTGCACTGCCTGCCTCAGAGCGGAAGCAAGGCGTGTGTGCAGTGAGCTTCATGGGCAAATCGGACTCGGCCAAAATTTCATCGCGCACCACATTGGTCAACGTGACTTCTGAAGTGGGAATCAAATACAGCGCTTGATTGTCTGCAGCTTCTTCTGCGTCCTGGCCACCTTTTTTGGCCGCAAACAAATCACCTTCAAACTTAGGCAGCTGGCCTGTACCACGCAATGTTTCTGCATTCACCACGTAAGGCGTGTAGCACTCTGTGTAGCCATGTTGCTGCGTTTGGGTGTCCAACATGAACTGCGCCAACGCGCGGTGCATGCGGGCAATTTGACCGCGCATGAACGTAAAGCGTGAGCCGGACAGTTTGATGCCGGTGTCAAAGTCGAGACCCAACTTTTCGCCAATGTCGACGTGGTCGCGCACTTCAAAGTCAAAGGTCTTGGG
>CALEYZ010000072.1 GCA_937928195.1 uncultured Limnohabitans sp. | reverse complement strand
TTTTTCTTTCTCAAGCTTCTTCTTCTCTAGGTCGGTCGCTTTCTTCTCTTCGAGTTTCTTCTTCTCTTTTTCTTTTTTCAAGGCAATGTCGGCCGCTTCACGCTCAGCGGCAGCATTCACTTTGGTCGGCGCAGGGACCGGTTTGGGTTCAGGTTTTGGTTCTGCCTTTTGAACAGGCTCAGGCGGCTTGACAGGTTCAGGTGGTGTGGGTTCAGGCTCAATGGCCGCGGGGGCCGCCTCTGCCGGCACCGCCGACCACAATTCAGCCGAAGCCGACAAGGTGTTGGGTTCGGTCTTCCATTGAATGCCCCATGTCAAAGCAGCCAACAGCAGCAAGTGCATGAACAAGGCAAACGACAACGAACGACCAAAGCCACCCACGGGTGGTGGCGCAAATTCGTTGTAAACCGTGGCGTTCATGGACTTAAAAAATCATGCAGCTTCAAAGCGAATGGCCATCAAGGGGCTAACTGAACGGACAAACCGACACGCTGAATACCCGCACGTTGCAAGGTGTCCATCACCTTGACCACCATCTCGTACTTCACGTTGCGATCGGCGCTGATGACCACGGCCGAGTTGGCATGGCCGGTTTGCGCCATGCGCACGTTGTTGGCCAAACTGTCCAAGTTGATCTTTTGCGTTTTGCTGTCGTTCACCATCTCCAAGCTGTCGTCCTTTTGAACCACCACTTGAATGACCTGGTCGGGTTGCTTGGCTGCCTTGCCCACACTGGGCAAGTCCACCATGCTGGGCGTGATCATGGGCGCCGTGACCATGAAAATAATCAACAGCACCAACATCACATCGATGAAAGGCACCATGTTGATTTCATTGATGGTGCGTCGGCCGCGGCCGCGTGAGGAAACAGCAGGCATGTGTGCGCTCCCTGTAAATCAGTGACCCGAAGCAGAGAAGCCCGCGCCTGCAGGCACAGTGCCGGATGCGCCAGTAGAGCCGCCCAAACTTCTTTGCAGAATGTTGGAGAACTCTTCAATGAAGGTCTCAAGCTTGATGGCCACGCGGTCAATGTCGCGGGCAAATCGGTTGTAGGCCACCACCGCAGGAATGGCCGAGAACAAACCAATGGCGGTGGCCACCAAGGCTTCGGCAATGCCGGGGGCCACGGTGGCCAGCGTCACTTGCTGCATGCTGGCCAAACCCGTGAAGGCGTGCATGATGCCCCACACCGTGCCAAACAAACCCACATAGGGGGACACTGAACCGACAGAAGCCAAGAACGCCAATTGCGATTCGGCCACGTCCATCTCGCGTTGGAAGCTGGCCCGCATGGCGCGGCGTGCGCCGTCCAGCAATGTGCCCGCATCGGAAATGCGGCGCTCGCGCAGTTTTTGGTACTCGCGCATGCCGCTTGCAAAAATGCGCTCCATGGGACCGGCCAGTTTTGAATTTTGAATCGCCGCAGAAAACAAATCGTTCAAGCTGGTGCCCGACCAAAACTGTTGCTCAAACTCTTCGTTCAAAGTTTGAATGCGCTTGATCGCCGTTAGTTTGCGCACAATGGCCGCCCAGCTGGCAATCGAGATGGCCATGAGGATGAGCATGACCAACTGCACCACAAAACTGGCATGCAACACGAGCTGAATGATGGACATGTCTTGGTTCATTGAAGGGCTTCCAAAATGGCGGCCGGAATGCGGCCTGGTTTCAGGGTTTGGCTGTCGACCCATCCAATGCGGATGGTGCCTTCGGCCAATAATTTGCGTTCGCCGTTTACGGTCAGCCAGGCTTGCTGGGCCAAGACCAAACTGGCGCGACCCGCTTCTGCAGTGCGCGCCGTGACTTCCAACAAGTCATCCAAACGCGCTGGCGAGAAGTATTTGATTTGCGTTTCACTCACCACAAACATGCCACCGCTTTCTTCTTTCAAAGATTGCTGCTGAATGCCCAGCGAGCGCAGCCACTCGGTGCGCGCACGTTCAAAAAACTTCAGGTAATTGGCGTAGAAAACTATGCCACCCGCGTCGGTGTCTTCCCAGTAAATGCGAATGGGGAAAACGAAGCTAGTTGTCATGCGCGGGCGCGGCCAGCCTGTCGGTCGGCTTGTACTTCATGCGGACGCAGTTGCGGGGCCAAGCCTTCCAGAACGGCATTCACATATTTGTGACCATCGGTGCCGCCAAACTCTTTGGCCAGCTCGATGCATTCGTTCAGGCTGACGCGCCAGGGCACGTCCAAGCAGTGCTTCATCTCGAACACGCCAATCCACATGGCGGCGCGTTCAATGGGGGAGATCTCGGCCATGCTGCGGTCCAGCAGCGGCAAAATCAGTTTGTCCAGGTCGACGGCTTGTTCGGCGCAGCCGTACAACAAGGCATCGTAGTGCGCAGAGTCAGCTTTGTGAAAACCCGACAAGTCGCGTGTGAAGACGTCAATGTCAGACGCTTCGTTCTTGCCCACGATCACTTGGTACAAGGCTTGCAATGCAAACTCGCGGGCCCGGCTGCGCGCCGACTTGCTGGCCGATTTGCCAGGCTTGCGGCCAGCGGGTTTGGTGCTGCTCTGTTGCGCGTCGTCGGCAGGAGATGCGTGCTGCTCGCTCATGCCAATTCCTCGTCGTCCAAATCTTCGTCGCCAATCGACAAGTCTTCCATCAGCATGGCCATCTCGACAGCCACGCGTGCGGCATCGCGGCCTTTTTCGGTTTGACGGGCAATGGCTTGTTCCAAGTTCTCGGTGGTGAGAATGGCGTTGGCAATCGGCACGTTGTAGTCCAGCGCAATGCGGCTGACGCCTGCGCCCGATTCATTGGCCACCAATTCGAAATGGTAGGTTTCGCCGCGAATGATGCAGCCCAAGGCCACCAAGGCGTCGTACTCACCGCGCTCAGCCATGGCTTGCAATGCGATGGGCACTTCCAATGCGCCAGGCACCAACACATGGTCAATGTCGTGCACGCCCAAGTCTTCCAGTTCGCGAATGCACGCCACTGCCAATGCGTTGGTGATGCCTTCGTTGAAGCGGGCTTGGACGATGCCGATGTGCAAGCCTAAGCCGTCTAATTCTTGTTCAATGCCTTTGTCTGCGCCTTGCATGATTTATTCCTTAGGGATGTAACCGGTGACTTCCACGCCATAACCCGCCATGCTGGGCATGCGTCGGGGTTGGCCCATCAATTTCATTTTTTGAACACCGCACTCGCGCACAATTTGCACGCCCACACCGTAGGTGCGCAAATCCATTTTGCTGCGATTGGGGGCTTGGGCCGAGCGCGCGCGGCCTTCAAACTGCGCCAACAACTGGTCTGCGCTTTCACCGCAGTTCAGCAACACGGCCACGCCATGGCCTTGTTTGTTGATGTAGTCCAAGCTGTTTTCCAAACTCCAAGAGTGCATGCTGCGACCCACTTCCAACACGTCAAACACGGACAAAGGCTCGTGCACGCGCACGGGCACTTCGGTGTCGGGCAACCATTTGCCTTTGACCAAAGCCAGGTGCAAAGATTGGCTGGGCTTGTCTTTAAAGGCATGCGCTGTGAATTCGCCATGGGCGGTTTGCAACACGCGCGTGCCGACTTTTTCAACCAAAGATTCAGTGCGGTTGCGGTATTCGATGAGGTCGGCAATGGTGCCGATTTTGAGGCCATGCTCGGCTGCAAAAATTTGCAGGTCGGGCAAACGCGCCATGGTGCCGTCGTCCTTCATGATTTCGCAAATCACAGAAGAGGGGCTGCAGCCGGCCAGGGTGCCCAAGTCACAACCTGCTTCGGTGTGGCCTGCGCGCATCAGCACACCGCCGTCCACGGCTTGCAAAGGAAACACGTGGCCGGGTTGCACCAAGTCAGACGCTTTGGCGCCGGCCGCCACGGCGGTCTTCACGGTCAACGCGCGATCGGCGGCAGAGATGCCGGTGGTCACGCCTTCAGCGGCTTCAATCGAGACCGTGAAAGCGGTGCTGTACACGGTGCCATTGCTGGCGGCCATGGGCGGGAGCTTCAAGTGTTCGCAACGTTCACGCGTCAGGGTAAGGCAAATCAGGCCACGGCCATAGCGGGCCATGAAGTTGATGGCCTCGGCCGTGATGTGGTCCGATGCGATCAGCAAATCGCCTTCGTTCTCACGGTCTTCGTCGTCGACCATGATGACAATGCGACCTGCGCGCAAGTCAGCGACGATGTCTTCTACGGGAGAAATTTGCACAGGCGTCAAAGGACGGCCAGAATTCGTCGTCATGTCACTTCTTTCAAGAATGCTTGCCAGCCAAAAGGGCTGATGAAGCGGAGTTGGCGGAGGCATCGTTGTTGAGCATGCGCTCGACATATCGTGCGATCAAGTCGATTTCTAAATTGACGGCGCTGCCTTGTTGCAAGGTGCCCAGCGCGGTGTTGTCCACGGTGTGTGGAATGAGGTTGATGCTGAACTCGCAGCCCGCTGCAGAATCTGTCACTTTGTTCACAGTCAAGCTGACGCCATTGACCGTGATCGAGCCTTTGTAGGCCAAGTACTTGCCCATGCCCGCTGGTGCTTGAATTCCCAGCTCCCAGCTTTCACCCACTTGGGCAAAGTGCGTGACGTGGCCAATGCCATCGACGTGGCCCGACACAATGTGGCCGCCCAAACGGTCATGGGCACGCAAGGCTTTTTCCAAATTGACTTTGCCGAGCTTGTCCAAGCCGCAGGTTTTGTCCAGCGATTCGGCAGAAATGTCGATGGTGAATTGGTGGGCTGCCAGGTCAAAGGAAGTGACCGTCATGCAGGCGCCGTTGATGGCAATGCTGTCGCCCAGGCCAACGTCATCCAGGTAGCCCGCGGGCACCTCGAGAGTGAGTCGCTTGCCATGGCTTAAAGAGCTGCCCAGGTCGTGGAGGGCGGCGATACGCCCCACGCCGGTGATGATTCCGGTAAACATGAGCGTATTTTCGCAGGGATTGGGGTGGTTTAGACCTGGACCCTGGCCAAAACCCGCAAATCTTTACCGATTAATTGCGTTTCTGTGAACCTCAGTGCGACGCCCTGTGACAAGTCTTCCAACGGCCCCCAGTGGGCCATGCCCTGACCGATGCCCAACATTTGCGGCGCCAGGTACACCAAGAACTCATCGATGCAGCCTTCGCGAATGAGCGAGCCGTTGAGTTTGTGGCCGGCTTCCACGTGCAATTCGTTCACTTCGCGGCGCGCCAAGTCCGTCAGCAAGGCTTGCAAGTCCACCTTGCCGTGCGGGTTGGGCAGCACCGTGATGTGCGCACCTTGGGCTTCTAGTGCGGCCCGTTTCTCAGGGTGGTCGACAGCGCAGTAAATCCAAATTTGGCGTGGGGTTGGGGCGGCAGGGCCTGTGTGTTGAAACAGCTTGGCGTTTAGGGGCGTTTCGAGCCGGCTGTCCACCACCACCAAATGCGGCATGCGGGGCGGTGTTTCCAGGTTCGCGCAAAGGCGCAGGTCCAGCAGCGGATCGTCTTCGAGCACGGTGCCAATGCCCGTCAGGATGGCGCATGCGCGGGCCCGCCAAGCATGGCCGTCAGCGCGAGCTTCGGGGCCGGTGATCCATTGGCTTTTGCCATTGGTCAGGGCGGTTTGGCCATCCAAGGAGGCTGCAATTTTCATTCGCACCCAAGGTTTTTGGCGTGTCATGCGGCTGAGGAAGCCTGGGTTTTGATGGGCCGCTTGCGCCGCACCATCGCCCACTTGCACGCCAATGCCAGCAGCTTGGAGGCGCGCAAAGCCTTGGCCAGCTACTTGGGGGTTGGGGTCGGACAAGGCTGCTACCACCTTGCCCAATTGGGCATGGACCAAGGCGTCGCAGCACGGGCCTGTGCGGCCTTGGTGCGCGCATGGCTCAAGGGTGACGTAGGCCGTAGCGCCCACCACAGAATGGCCTTGGATGGCGGCATCTTGCAGCGCCATGATTTCGGCATGCGGGCCACCAGCCCGTTGGGTATGGCCTTGGCCAAGGACCTTGCCGTGGGCATCCACAATGACACAACCGACGCGCGGATTGGGCGAGGTGATGCGCAATGCTTTGGCGGCCAAGTTCAAGGCCTGTTGCATGGGAAGACTGGCGGGCGGGTGGCTTGTGAAAGAGGCGTCCATGGGCGCAAGGATACGATAAGTTGGACGTCATGCGTTGCCCACAGATCGCGATCAGCACTTAGCGGCCCACCCAAAGCGGAGTGCTGGCGCGGCGCTGATGCCACTGTATGCGATGAGTGTCGGCGCCTTCCTGCCAAGACACAGCGATTTGCAGTTCTTGCAGTTGTTCGGCAGGCCGACCCGGCACCGGAATACTCAGCACTTGCCACGTCCGCACAAATTCCAGCGAGGCATCGGTCGAGACGGGATGGACCGTGTCGCTGTGAGTGAACAGAATTTGACAACGCGGCGATTGTAGTCCCCAGCACTCCGCCAAATCTTGCGCCAAGCCGCTGGCCACGTCGACATGGCGACTGAGTTGGGTGGCTGCCAAACTGGCCATGCCAAGGCGCATCGCGCCTGACAATCCCAAAGCCAAGAGCGCGCTGGCCATCACTGCCTCAAGAAGTGTGAAGCCTGTTGGCGGGCCGATCGCATCAGTACCCTGCATTTTTCCAAGTGCCTGCCGTGCGTTGCACACGCGAAGCGTCAATGCCGTCAGGCCACTCGAAATTGAAGGCCGCGTGGGCATTGTCGGTGGCTGTGAGTCCAGGAAGGTCGTTGCGCAAGGCCCGAATTTGGGCTGGCGCCAAGCTGGCCTCGATACCCAATTGACCCATGATGGTGCCCGTTTGCCAATGTTGCAATTTGCTGGCTTGGCATTCGCTTTGAAAAAACACGGTGCCCACCACCTGTGTGAAGCTGGCCAGCGAGGGGCATTCAAGTGCGCAGGCTGTTTCGGAAAACACCAAAACCACAGGTGAGGCGGCTGTGCCCACACTTTGCGTCCAAAGCGCTGGACTGTCGATCCAATACACCGTGCGCGTGGGTTGCGTCTCGGCGCTTAAACCGTTGCGCACTTGAAGTGCCGACAAGCCTTTGAGTTGCAAAGGCGAGAGTTGATCAAATACATTGAGCCAAGCGCGCATGTCGCAATGGGGCGATGTGGCTGTCAACACTTGTTCGTTCAACACCAACGCAGCGGTGCTGGCATTCAGAAGGGGGGCGCTGAGCGGTACATAAAGACTTTGCTGCACAGTGGCGCGGCTGCCTGCGCCAGGGTGCGATGCATTCAATTTGGCATCGACCAAGATTTGAATGCGATGGGGTGCATTGCGAACATCGCGCACCAGGCGAACCATCGACTGCGAAGCGTCTGTCCATTCGGACAAGGGCAATTCGCTCAGAGGCCAAAGCATGCATTGCCATTGCGGAGGCGCTTTGTCGCTAGGGCAACTGTGGGGCGAGCTGTTTGCCCACATGCTTGCATCGGCGTTCATGGCGTTTGTGACATGAGCGCGCTCAATGAATGCCAGCACCGTTTCGAGCAAGGCCTCTGAATGGGCCAATGCCTGTGCAGCTTGCATTTGTTGATGACTTCGAGCCGTTTCGGTGTTGACGGAAAGCAAACACAACAAGCCCCAAAGACTGGTCAACAGCAGCAGTACCGTGCTGGCCCAAAGTGTGGCTAAACCGCGCTGCTGCATGGTGCGGTTTCAGGTCGCAGGTGGGCATGCACATTGCGCATGCGCACATGACGCTGCCAGATGCTGGGCACGGCTTCGTGGGCGGATTGACTGCTGAGTTCAATCCACAGCAGATCACCGCCAGAGGTGTTGCTGTTGTCGCATTCCCATTGAAAGTTGAGAGACAAAATTTGCAATGAACGGCTGTCATTCAAAGTGGTCCACACCACAGGTTGGCAGGCGGTTTGGATTTGCAAGGCTGCACCATTCAGGCGAAAGCCGCTGCATTCATTGTTGTCGCGTTCGGCGTTGTCGTTGCGATTGATGCTGAACACCATTTGGTGAGGTGACACCAACAGGTCGGTGGGCTTGCTGCGAAACTGTGCACGGCGAATGTCGTGCACCATGGTGCCCATGAGGGTGCGAACTTCTTGTTGTGCATGGCTGCGTTGCACAATTTGCAGGTCGCTGCGCCATTGCAATGCGGCCCATGTGCTGGCAGCAGCCAGAAGGGCCAAACCCATGGCCAAACCTGCCAAAAGATTCACCATGTCCAGCACCGTTCGGGATCTGTGTTGACGGCGAGGTTGCTGGTGCGGCGCACGCTGCCATCGGCCATGCGCAGCAAACTCATGGTGAAGCAAGCCGTGTCGTGTGATTGCAAACCCTGCGCTGTGGCGTGCAGCTCGAAGCTTTGGGCGCTGGCATGTTGCACCGAGAGTGCGTAGTGACCGGCTGAAGAGGTGGGCGTTGGCCATGCCAAGTCTGCCAAGCTGCTGGCGTATTGGGGGTGCAAACCACGCCATTGTGTCTGGCGCATGAGCAACTGATGCAATGCGTGTTGCGCGTCTTGGCGGCGTGCGTGTTGCCAATGCTGTTCAAAACTTGGCAAGGCGATGCCCATCAATACCGCCAGAAGCGTCACACTGATCAGTGACTCAATCAGGGTGAAGCCTTGGGCAAAGGAAGCGGTATGGATGTGCATGTGCTGAGGATGCGCGAAGAAGCGATGCCCATGCTCACATTGACTTTCAGTTGTGGGTGCATGCAAGTTGGACTGATCCGTGTGCTGTGAATCATGGCGCCATGACAAAATTTTTCAGCCCTCGAGGCCACACCCTTTTAGACACCTTGTTTGCGCTTTTCATTGTGGCGCTGTTGTGCGGCGTGGCGGCTTCCTCAATGCAAGCCCAACAAACCCAGGTACGTCTTCAGGCCTCAGCTGAGGCACTGCACAGCGCGTTACTGACGGCCAGCACACAGGCTTTGCGTTTGGAAAAACGAGTGAGCTTGTGTGCAGCCGCGCCTCAGCAAGTTGCGGTGGGTGATGGCCAAACGCTGCGTTGCCACCTGGTCAGCGATGGCAGCTTTGCAAGCGCATGGCGTCAAGGCTGGTTGATGTTTGAAGACGACAACAACAACGCTGTCTGGGATGTTGGAGAAGTGCGTCTGCAGCAGCAAACGCCTTTGCCCGCCAGTGTGTCAGTCAGTGGCAACGCCACGGTCAGCCATTTTGTGTCGTTTGGTGCCAGTGGGCGCAGCTTGGGTTTGAATGGTGCGTTTCAAGCGGGCACGCTCACGGTGTGTGCGCGTCAAACGCAAAACACCATGGGTTGGCATGTGGTGGTGAATGCGGTCGGTCGGCCGCGTTTAGAAAAAGTGCGGATCACGGATTGCCCCGCGTGAGTGCAGCAGGCTGGCGAAGCGGCGTGAGGTTTTTATTTGCTGACTTCGTCGACCAACAACTTGAAGTCGTCAATGTCTTCAAAGCTGCGGTACACACTGGCAAATCGAACGTAGGCCACTTTGTCGAGTTTTTTCAACTCGCGCATCACCAACTCGCCAATTTTGTTGGATGCAATTTCGCGTTGCGCCAAGTTCAGCAATTTTTCTTCAATGCGCTCAATGGCCGAGTCGACTTGTTCGGTGCTGACAGGGCGTTTGCGCAAGGCCAAGTTCATGCTGGCGCGCAACTTGACGCGTTCGTATTCAATGCGTCGACCATCCTTTTTCACGATGGCCGGAAAGTTCACTTCCGGCCGCTCGTAGGTGGTGAAACGTTTTTCGCACGCCGCACATTGGCGGCGGCGGCGAATCAAATCGCCATCTTCAGCCAGCCGCGTCTCCACCACTTGGGTGTCGTTGTGGCTGCAGAAGGGGCACTTCATTTGTAGACAGGGAAACGTGCGGTCAAGGCATTCACCTTGGCGCGGACGGCTTCAATGTTGGCGGGATCGTTGGGGTTGTCGAGCACATCGGCAATGAGGTTGGCCGTGATGCGCGCTTCCTCGTCCTTGAAGCCACGGGTGGTCATGGCGGGTGTGCCAATTCGCACGCCGCTGGTGACCATGGGTTTCTCGGGGTCGTTGGGGATCGAGTTTTTATTGATGGTCATGTGCGCTTGGCCCAGTGCGGCTTCGGCCACTTTGCCGGTAATGCCTTTGGAGCGCAGGTCGACCAACATCACGTGACTTTGTGTTCCGCCGCTCACAATGCGCAAGCCGCGTTGTGTCAGCACTTCGGCCACGATTTGGGCATTCTTCACCACTTGCTGTTGGTATGCCTTGAACTCAGGCGCCATCGCTTCTTTGAAGGCCACCGCTTTGGCCGCAATGACGTGCATGAGGGGGCCGCCTTGCAGGCCAGGGAAAATGGCGCTGTTGATGGCTTTTTCGTGTTCGGCCTTCATCAAGATGATGCCGCCACGCGGGCCGCGCAAGCTCTTGTGGGTGGTGGAGGTGACCACATCGGCATAGGGCACAGGGTTGGGGTACACGCCAGCGGCAATGAGACCCGCGTAGTGGGCCATGTCGACCATGAAAATGGCGCCCACGTCTTTGGCCACTTTGGCAAAACGTGCAAAGTCAATGTGCAAGCTGTAGGCAGAGGCACCGGCAATGATCAACTTGGGTTTGGTTTCGTGTGCCTTCTTTTCCATGGCGTCGTAGTCGATGGCTTCGTTGGCATCCAGGCCATAGCTCACCACGTTGAACCACTTGCCGCTCATGTTCAGGGGCATGCCGTGGGTGAGGTGACCGCCTTCGGCCAAGCTCATGCCCATGATGGTGTCGCCGGGCTTCAAGAAAGCCAAGAACACGGCTTCGTTGGCAGAGGCGCCGCAATGCGGTTGCACGTTGGCTGCGTCTGCGCCAAAGATTTGTTTGATGCGGTCGATGGCGAGTTGCTCGGCCACGTCCACGTGTTCGCAGCCGCCGTAGTAGCGCTTGCCGGGATAGCCTTCGGCGTATTTGTTGGTCAGTTGCGAGCCTTGGGCTTGCATGACGGCGGGCGAGGCGTAGTTCTCGCTGGCGATCAGCTCAATGTGGTGTTCTTGGCGGGCGTTTTCGGCCTGAATGGCGGCCCAGAGTTCGGGATCGGTGTGTTCGATCGTGATGTTGCGGTTGTACATGCTGGCAGTCCTAGAAAAAAGGTGGTGTTGGCTGCCCAGGCGAACGGCAAAACACCTCTTTGAAAAGAGGCTGCACGCTCCCCAGTGGTCATACATCCACGTCAGCGGTACAAGGCAAGCCTTGCACGCCTATCGCCAGTTGCGCGCGGGTAAGAGTTTACCGCGCCTGACGGGGATATTTATTCGTCATCGTCCTTGCCAAAAGGGGTCAAACGTTGGGCTTTTTCCCACAGGCTTTCCAAGCGCGCGGTGGCCGCTTCGGCTGCCGTGGCGGGCGGTGGGGTGATGGGCACTTTCAAGCCTTTGGCCACTTGTTGCAGCCGTGCGTTTTCAGCCAACACTTTGCTGGCATAGCCTTGGTCGTCTTTGAGGTTGCCAGCGCCCACGTAAAGCTTCAGGCCGCCATCCAAACTGCCGGCTCGGGTGATGCATTCCTTGAGCACGTTGACGCCCACGCGCACGTTGGCCACAGGGTCAAACGCGGCGAGAGAGCCGCCAAATCCTTGGTACTTTTGTTCGTGCACCTTGGTCATCACTTGCATCAAACCTTGGGCGCCCACCGAACTTTGGGCGAAGGGGTTGAAGCCAGATTCGACCGCCATGACGGCCAAGATCAAGGTGGGCTCGAGGCCGTTGCTGGGGCCTAAGTCGTAGGCTTCGGTGACCAGCGCGCTCACAGGCTCGGGAGCCACGCGGTATTTGCGGCTGAGCCAATAGGCCAAATTCGCTTGTTGTTTGGGCAGGTCGCGTGGGTTGGTGGCGGTGGCACGGTCCACCGCATCGGCGTCAGTTTCGATGCCGAGTTCGTCGTATTGGCGCTCTTGCAACCAGCTGATCACTTTGGCTTCGGTGATGACGCGCAGATCGGGGCGCACGCTCAGCGCCACGATAAAAAAGAAGAGGGACAGGCCGAGCACGGCCAAGCCGTTATGAGAAATGGCAAAAAAGCCTTGCGCCACATCGGTGGCAAAGGTTCGCAGACCTAGCTTTAATTTAGCGAACGCGGGGATAGACATAAATTTATAAATAAGGAGTAGTCCAAAATTTTAAAGCCTCGGCGACAATGGTGACTAATTGACTGTGAGCCCTACTTGTGACTGATTCTTCTACCAAATCCTTCGACCTCGCCACCCTAGATACCCTGACGGGCGGGGCCTTTGCTGTTTCGACTTCGGGCGAACGTGCCGCACGTTTGCGTGATTGGCTGGCAACCCAGCCCACACTGGAACAATTGCAAGCTGTGTTTGACGAAATGAGCCACCGCGACAAAGGCGCGGCCAAAGTGCTGCGTGAAAAATTGGAT
>CALEYZ010000071.1 GCA_937928195.1 uncultured Limnohabitans sp. | reverse complement strand
CGACGGTGGCGGAAACCACGGTAGCAACCAATGTCCATCAAACGCTTGATGTTCATGGTTGTTTCGCGACGCAAGTCACCTTCAATGGTGATCAATGCGATTTGATCGCGAATTTTTTCCAGGTCACCATCCGTCAGATCTTTGATCTTTTTGGAGTAAGCAATACCTGAAGCTTCGCAAATTTTGCGAGCGCGGGTGCGACCGATACCAAAGATAGCTGTCAAGCCAATTTCGGTATGCTTGTGCGGCGGAATATTGATGCCAGCGATACGTGCCATTTTCGTCCTCTAATAACTCTTGCAATCAGCCTTGACGCTGCTTATGACGTGGGTCTGTGCAGATCACACGAACCACGCCCTTACGGCGAATGACTTTGCAGTTGCGGCAAATTTTTTTGACCGAAGCCGAAACTCTCATTTCATTTCTCCTAAAACTCTTTTGACTATCAATTCATTCACAGCGTTGTTTTGAAATTCGCCTTTTTAAGGAGCGATTCATACTGCTGAGACATCATGTAGTTCTGAACTTGTGCCATGAAATCCATGGTCACCACAACAATGATCAGAAGTGAAGTGCCACCAAAATAGAATGGCACGTTGTACTTCAAGATCAAGAATTCGGGCAAGAGACACACAAAGGTGATGTACACAGCACCAGCCAATGTCAAACGCACCAAAATCTTATCGATAAATTTGGCAGTGTGATCACCAGGGCGAATGCCGGGGATGAACGCACCACTCTTCTTGAGGTTGTCGGCCGTCTCACGGCTGTTGAACACCAAGGCAGTATAGAAAAAGCAGAAGAACACAATGGCTGCCGCATAGAACATCACATAGATCGGTTGACCTGGCGTGAGGGCAGAAGCCACATCCTTCATGAACAACACCAAAGCGTTGTTGGTTTCACCAGAACTGAACCAATTGATCACAGTGGCTGGCAACAAAATAATGGAAGAAGCAAAGATAGGGGGAATAACGCCCGCCATGTTGAGCTTCAAAGGCAGGTGCGACGATTGACCGCCATACACCTTATTACCCACCTGACGGCGAGCGTAGTTAACCAGAATTTTGCGTTGACCGCGTTCAACGAACACCACAAAATAAGTAACCAAAACAACCACTGCCAGAATGAAGATGGAAACCAGAGGGCCCATGGCGCCTGTGCGTACCAACTCCAACAAGCCACCGATAGAGCCAGGCAAGCCTGCTGCAATACCGGCAAAAATGAGGATAGAAATACCATTTCCCAAACCGCGCTCGGTGATTTGCTCACCCAACCACATCAGGAACATGGTGCCTGCAGTCAAACTGACCACAGCCGTCATGCGGAAACCAAAACCAGGGGCAATGACCAAACCGGCAGAGGCTTCTAATGCCATTGCAATGCCAAGCGACTGGAACAAAGCCAACGCCAATGCACCGAAGCGGGTGTACTGGGTGATTTTGCGACGTCCTGCCTCGCCTTCTTTCTTGAGCTGCTCAAAAGCAGGCAAGACATAGGTGAGCAATTGCATGATGATGGATGCAGAGATGTAAGGCATGATGCCCAACGCGAACACTGTGAAGCGCGACAAAGCACCACCAGAGAACATGTTGAACAGGCTCAAAATACCGCCCTGCTGTCCATTGAAGAGTTGCTGCAGCTGTGCGGGGTCAATGCCTGGAACAGGAATATGTGCACCTACACGGTAAACCACCAGCGCGAGCAACAAGAAGACGAGACGGCGACTCAAGTCTCCGTACTTGCCTTTGTTTGCTGTTGTTGCGCTAGTGACCACTGCTTATCTCTTTAAAACGTTGTAAATACAAAGGCCGATCAGGCCAAGGAACCGCCGGCAGCTTCAATGGCTGCTTTGGCACCTGCTGTTGCACCAATGCCTGTCAATTTGACGGCTTTGGTCAACGAACCTGTTTTAACAACTTTGACCACTTTGGCCAGCTCGCCAATCAGGCCAGCTTGCTTGAGTGCCAACACGTCAACTTCGGGCAAGCCGAGGTTTTCGAGGGCTGTCAATGTGACTTCAGCATTGAACTTCAAGAGGTGAGACTTGAAGCCACGCTTGGGCAAACGACGTTGCAAAGGCATTTGACCGCCTTCGAAACCCACTTTGTGGTAGCCGCCTGAACGGGATTTTTGACCTTTGTGTCCACGGCCGGCGGTTTTACCCAGACCCGAACCGATACCACGGCCAACGCGACGCTTGGCGTGTTTAGCGCCAGCTGCAGGTTTGATGCTGTTGAGTTCCATCAGATATCTCTCAGAGAACTTTGACCAGATAGCTGATCTTGTTGATCATGCCGCGAACTGAAGGTGTGTCCTGCAATTCGCTGACGCTGTTGAGCTTGCGCAAGCCCAGACCACGAACGGTGTCGCGGTGGTCTTGTTTGCAGCCGATAGGGCTGCGAACCAATTGGACCTTGACGGTTTGTTGAGTTGTCATTGGTGTGCCTTTCGGGTTCAAGCGAAGATGTCTTCAACGCTCTTGCCACGCTTGGAGGCAATTTCATATGCCGTTGTGCAGTGGGTCAAAGCGTCCAAAGTGGCGCGAACCATGTTGTAAGGGTTTGACGAACCATGGCTTTTTGCCACGATGTCAGTGATACCCATCACTTCGAAAACAGCACGCATTGGGCCGCCGGCAATAATGCCAGTACCCTTAGGAGCAGGCGCCATGAAAACGCGCGCTGCACCGTGGTGACCGTAAACGGTGTGATGAATTGTGCCGTTTTTGAGCGACACTTTGTGCAAGTTGCGACGCGCTTCTTCCATGGCTTTTTGAACAGCAGCTGGCACTTCTTTCGATTTGCCTTTGCCCATGCCCACTTTGCCATCGCCGTCACCCACGACTGTCAAAGCTGCGAACGCCAAAATGCGACCACCCTTAACAACCTTGGTAACGCGGTTCACCGCGATCATCTTCTCGCGCAGACCGTCTTCTGGACCGTCACCTTGTGCTTTTGCCTGAAACTTAGCCATTTGTAATTTCCGATCCGTTTAGAACTGCAAGCCAGCTTCGCGAGCGGCTTCAGCCAAAGCTTTGACACGACCGTGGAATGCAAAACCTGCGCGGTCAAAAGCTACTTTTTCAACACCAGCAGCTTTTGCTTTTTCAGCGATGCGCTTGCCGATCAGTTGCGCTGCATTGGCGTTACCACCCTTGCCGGTTGCACCGAGTTCTTTGCGAACATCGGCTTCGGCTGTAGAGGCACTGGCCAACACTTTGCTGCCGTCGCCGGAAACGACGCTGGCATAAATGTGAAGATTGGTACGGTTCACTGTCAAACGTGCCACGCCTTGCTGTGCAATGCGGATGCGTGTTTGACGTGCACGACGGAGACGCTGCTCTTTTTTGGTCAACATGTTGCAGCTCCTTATTTCTTCTTAGTCTCTTTGATCGTGATCTTCTCATCCGCATAACGGATGCCCTTGCCCTTGTAAGGCTCGGGAGGACGAACAGCACGAATCTCAGCAGCAATCTGACCCACACGTTGGCGGTCAGCGCCCTTGATGATGATTTCAGTTGGCGCAGGCGTTTCCACTTTGATGCCAGCAGGCATGTCAATGTTTACTGGGTGCGAATAACCAACCGCCAAGTTCAACTTGGCACCTTGCGCCGCGGCTTTGTAACCCACGCCGATCAAAGTCAGCTTCTTCTCGAAGCCTTTGGTCACGCCAGTCACCATGTTGTTCACCAGCTGACGCATGGTGCCGCTCATGGCATTGGCTTCACGGGAGTCATTGACCGGATCAAAGGTCAACTTACCGTTGTCATTGTTCACTTTAACCAACAGGCTAGAAGCTGTGGCAAGCGTGCCGCCAGTTCCTTTGACACTGATTTGGTCTTGATTGATGGACACATCCACGCCAGCGGGGATGGTCACAGGCATTTTTCCTACACGGGACATTTTCTAGTCTCTCCTGCGCTTAAGCGACGTAGCAAAGAACTTCGCCACCGACACCGGCTGCGCGTGCTTTACGGTCGGTCATCACGCCTTGGGGTGTGGTGACGATGGCCACGCCCAAACCGTTGAGGACTTGTGGAATGGCATCGCGGCCTTTGTAAACGCGAAGGCCAGGGCGACTGACGCGCTCAATGCGCTCAATCACAGGGCGACCTGCGTAGTACTTCAGGGCGATTTCAAGCTCGGACTTACCGCCCGTTGTCTTGACTTGGAAGCCGTCGATGTAACCTTCATCTTTCAGCACCTGGGCAATTGCCACCTTCACTTTGGAAGAAGGAATTGAAACGGAGGCCTTGGCCACCATTTGTGCGTTGCGGATGCGAGTCAGCAAATCGGCAATGGGATCACTCATGCTCATGTTGTATCTCTCCTGCCGATTACCAGCTGGCTTTGGTCACGCCAGGAATGTTGCCTTGGAAGGCTAATTCGCGAATTTTGGCGCGGCCGAGGCCGAATTGACGGAACGTGCCACGTGGACGACCAGTGATCGCACAGCGGTTACGTTGACGTGTGGGGTTCGCATTGCGTGGGAGCTTTTGCAAACCCAAACGGGCTGCTGCGCGCTCTTCGTCGCTGCGTTTTGGATCTTGAGAAATGGCTTTCAATTCCGCGTGTTTAGCCGCGTACTTGGCCACCAATTTGTCTCGCTTGAGCTCGCGCTCGATCAAAGCTACTTTAGCCACGTGTCACCTCAGTTCTTGAACGGGAAGCGGAAGCCGGCGAG
>CALEYZ010000070.1 GCA_937928195.1 uncultured Limnohabitans sp. | reverse complement strand
CTTGTTCCGCCGCGATTCACAAACAGGTGCTGTTCAAGTGATTCCTCGCACCGAAAGCTGGGGCAGCTTGAACGCCGACTTGCACAAGAACTGAACTTGAAGATGCGCCATTGGCGCATGTCAAAACCCATCAAAGCCAGTGTGTTCACGCACTGGCTTTTTTCTTGTTTTTTCTTATCAGGCTGTTTTGGCCAAATGTTTTTTTGCCAGTTCGACGTACCAAGTTAAGCACGCCGGATTGGCCATGGCGTCTTTGTTCACAACCTTTTCCAAGGGTTGGCCCAGCATCAATTTCTTGATCGGCAGCTCTTGTTTTTTGCCAGACAAGGTGCGCGGAATTTCTGCCACTTGAAAAATTTCATTGGGCACAAAGCGCGGGCTTAAGGCCGTTTTGATGGCGTTGTTCAAACTGTTTTTCATGTCTTGCGTCAATTGCAAGCCAGGACGCAACACCACGAACAAGGGCATGTAACTTTCACGGCCTAAATATTCCAGATCCACCACCATGCTGTCGATCACCTCCGGCAAAGCTTCAACGGCACTGTAGAGTTCGCTGGTCCCCATGCGCAAACCATGGCGGTTGATGGTGGCATCGCTGCGTCCAAAAATCACACAACCTTCGCCACCGTTCTTGCCTTGATCGGCCGCACCAATGCGCAACCAATCGCCGTGTCGCCACACGCCGCCGTAGTCCACCGGCGCATCGCCACCGCCTGGTTTTCGGCCATGGCCTGCGGGGTACATTTCAAAATAACTCGCCAAATAACGCGCGTTGTTTTGATCGTTCCATAAATACAAAGGCATGGAAGGAATGGGCTGTGCGCACACCAACTCACCCACCTCACCGTGCACCGGTTCACCGGCTTCATTCCATGCTTCAACCGCACACCCCAACAGACGGCACTGCATCACACCAGCTTCTTGTGGCAACTCGCGATGGCCGCCAATGAACGCACCGCAAAAATCAGTCCCTCCCGAAATGTTGCACCACCAAATGTCGCCATCGGTTTCGCGGTGCAAATGCGCAGCATTGGGATGCTGTGCTTGGATGCGTTTGAATTGCGCCGTGCCCCAGTTTTGAGTGTCAGCAGACAAGGGCGAACCGGTGGTGCCCAAGGCTCTGATGCGAGACAAGTCACCGCACTGTGTGAGGTCGATGTCCGCCTTCTGACAGTTTGCAAAAAATGCAGCGCCCGCGCCAAAGAAGGTGACTTTGTTCTCTGACGCAAATCGCCACAAGGTACTCCAATCGGGATTGTCTTTGCTGCCGCCAGGATTGCCGTCATAGATAACGCAAGTGGTGCCATTCATCAAGCCACCCACTTGTGCATTCCACATCACCCAGCCCGTCGAGCTGTACCAATGAAAACGCTCACCCCAACTGTTGGGGTGGTAACTGCAGCCCACATCGTTGTGCAAAATTTTGAGCGCCAAAGCCACAATGACGGTGCCGCCGTGGCCATGCACAATGGGCTTGGGCAAACCCGTGGTACCACTGGAATACACAATCCACAAAGGATGGTCGAAGGGCAACGCCATCGGCACAAATGCATTCACGTTTGCGCCATGTTTGGCTGTGGTTTGCGACAGACGAACAGCCGCCGCCACTTCGTTGCTGGCCAAATCGGCCACGCCCAAGTTGTCATGCAAGATGACATGTTGTACTGAAGGCAGTGCATCTTTGAGTTCTTGCACCACGCTCATGCGGTCGTAGTCTTTGGCGCCATACGTCACACCATCGCAAGCAATCAAGACCTTCGGTTCAATTTGTTGGAACCGGTCCAGCACCGCCAGTGTGCCCATGTCTGGCGCACAAATGCTCCACACACCACCCACGCTGACGGTGGCCAAAAAGGCGACGATGGCTTCTGGGATGTTCGGCAAATACGCCGCAACACGATCACCCGGTTGCAAGCCTTGTGCTTTCAAATGCAAGGCCATGGACGCCACTTGTCGCTTCAGCTCCGGCCAAGAAATTTCTTGGTGCTGACCCTTTTCATTTTCTGCTATCAAAGCAGGAAAGCCAGCGGCATGGGCGGCATCGACGTGTCTTAAAACTTGGCTGGCGTAATTCACCTGCGCACCAGGAAACCACACAGCACCCGGCATGGCATTCTTTGCCAACACCGCAGTGTGCGGCGTGGGGGACTGCACCGCAAAGTAATCCCAAATGCTTTGCCAAAATGCATCGAGGTCGGTAATGGACCACCGCCACAAATCTGAGTACTGGTCAAAGGCAATGCCCCTGTTTTGTTTCAACCAGTTTTGATACAGACGAATTTGGGGCACCCACGGAAATGGGGCTTGTGGCGCCACTTTGGGAAGGTCATTGGCTGAAGCCAAATAGGGCGAAAACTGTGTGCTTGCGTTCATGCCGCAAGCCTAGCCTGCGCATTGCTTGCTGTCACCCTGATAAGCCCGAATGTTTGCACGTAGGTGACAGTGCGTTGCTGTGGCCATTACTTTTTCATGCGCTCACTTTGCCAGTAAACGTCCGTGCCACCGTCCATTCGATTGAGCACACGCGACAACACGAACATCAAATCTGACAATCGGTTGAGGTACTGGCGCGGGGCATCGTTCAAGGCTTCTTCATTGCCCAAGGCCACAGTCGCGCGTTCTGCGCGTCGGGCCACGGTTCGACAAATGTGCGCTTGCGCTGCAGCACGGTTACCGGCAGGCAAGATGAACTCTTGCAATTTGGGCAACTGTGCATTGTATTTTTCGAGGGCTTCGTCCAACACCAACACAGCCTCGGCTTTGAGCAATTCAAAACCTGGAATGGACAACTCACCGCCCAAGTTGAAAAGCTGGTGTTGCACTTCCACCAGCAGATCTCGCACATCGTCCGGCATGCGCTCGCACAGCAACAATCCAATGTGCGAGTTCAACTCGTCAACATCGCCCATGGCATGCACGCGCAAACTGTTTTTCGACACGCGCTGGTTGTTGCCCAGGCCTGTTGTGCCTTCATCGCCTGTTCGCGTTGCAATTTGTGAAAGTCGGTTACCCATGGTGTTTCCCCTGTGCCATCAAGACAGCAATAATGGATGTCTCAGCGTAAACTCTGATTTTGACCGAGTTTGCCGACATTTCGCTGACCTTTCTTTTGGAGCCGCACCATGAATGCCCCCACCCACGCCGCACACTTGGCGCCAGTTGTGCAAGCCCGCCCT
Source organism: uncultured Limnohabitans sp. (assembly GCA_937928195.1). GTDB lineage: Bacteria > Pseudomonadota > Gammaproteobacteria > Burkholderiales > Burkholderiaceae_C > Limnohabitans_A. Next base: position 13,516 of record CALEYZ010000070.1, on the reverse strand, counting down.
GTACCGCAAGCCTTTCTGGAGGCTCTCAAAGCCCGATTTGGTGACAACTGTTCCACCGCGCTGGTGATCCGTGAACAACACGGCCGCGACGAATCGGCGTTCGCCCCCGTCCCACCCCCTTCTGCGGTTGTGTTTGCAGAGTGCACACAAGACGTGGCCGATGCCGTGACATTGGCCAGCCAATACCAAGTGCCCGTCATTCCTTTTGGTGTGGGTTCTTCTTTAGAAGGCCATTTGTTGGCGGTTCAAGGCGGCATCAGCATTGACCTGACGCGCATGAACAAAGTGCTGGCCATCAATGCTGAAGATTTAACGGTCACGGTGCAGCCAGGGGTCACGCGCAAACAATTGAACGAAGAAATCAAATCCACCGGTTTGTTCTTCCCCATCGATCCCGGCGCAGATGCCACCATCGGTGGCATGAGTGCCACGCGCGCCAGTGGCACAAATGCTGTTCGCTACGGCACCATGCGTGAAAATGTTTTGTCTTTGGAAGTGGTCACCGCTTCTGGCGAAATCATCCGCACCGGCACACGCGCCAAAAAATCCAGTGCCGGCTACGACCTCACGCGCTTGTTTGTCGGCAGCGAAGGCACACTGGGCGTGATGACCGAAATCACGGTGCGCTTGTATCCCTTGCCAGAAGCCATTTCCGCCGCCATTTGCTCTTTCCCCAGCATTGAAGCCGCGGTTCAAACCGTGATCCAAACCATCCAACTGGGCGTGCCCATTGCCCGCGTGGAACTGATCGACCACAACACCGTGCGCATGGTCAATGCATATGCCAAATTGGGCCTGCGTGAAGAACCGCTGTTGTTGATGGAGTTTCACGGCTCACCCGCGGGCGTGAAAGAACAAGCGGAAACAGTGCAAGAAATTGCCAGCGATCACGGCGGCAATGCATTTGAATGGGCCACCACCCCCGAAGAACGCACACGACTTTGGACCGCACGTCACAACGCCTACTTCGCAGCACTCCAAAGCAAACCTGGTTGTCGCGCCATCAGCACCGACACCTGCGTGCCGATCAGCCGTTTGGCCGATTGCCTGTTGGACTCGGTGGCAGAAACCGATGCCAGCGGCATTCCCTACTTTTTGGTGGGCCACGTCGGCGATGGCAATTTCCACTTTGGTTATTTGATCGACCCCGACAATCCCAAAGAACGTGAAATTGCCGAAGCCTTGAACCACACCTTGGTCAACCGCGCGCTCAGTCTGGGTGGCACATGCACCGGCGAGCACGGCATTGGTCTGCACAAGATGGACTTCTTGGTGACCGAGGCGGGTCAAGGCGCCGTCAACATGATGCGCACCTTGAAGCAGGCACTGGACCCGCACAACATCATGAACCCCGGAAAAATCTTCCGATGAAAAAAAGGGCCACCGTTCAAACGCTGGCCCTTTTTAATGCGATGCGCATTAACCGCGCAGGCGTTCGATCAGCCCGTTGAGCTCGTCCAAAGAACCAAACTGAATGGACAACTCCCCCATCTCTTCAAAACGGCCATGGCGTTTGACGCGCTTCTTGATGCGCACCTCAACCTCTGCCGTGAGCAAATCTGACAGTTCCTCTTCCACGCGTTTGATGTCGCGTGACTTTTCCTTTTTGGGTTTTTGCTGAACCAAGGAAAACTCGGCACTGAGTTTTTTGACCAAGCTTTCGGCTTCTCGTACCGACATCTTTTTGGCACTGATTTGATTGGCTGCTGTAATTTGCGCCGCCTTGTCCAGGCCCAACAAAGCACGGGCATGGCCCATGTCGATGTCACCCGCCATCAGCATGGTCTGCACAGGTTCGGCCAAATTCAACAAACGCAGCAAGTTGCTGGCGGCGCTGCGTGAACGCCCAACAGCCTGCGCCGCTGTTTCGTGAGTAAGTCCAAACTCTTTGATCAAGCGTTGCAAACCAAGGGCCTCTTCCAGAGGGTTGAGGTCTTCCCGTTGAATGTTTTCAATCAAGGCCATGGCGGCGGCGGCCTCATTGGGCACATCACGGACTAGCACTGGCACCTCGTTCAAACCCGCCAAACGAGACGCGCGGAAGCGTCGTTCACCCGCAATGATTTCGTATTTACCTGCGTTGGGGCCATCGGTCAGTTGGCGCACCAAGATCGGTTGCATGATGCCTTGCGCCTTGATGGACTCGGCCAACTCATACAGTGCGCCCTCGTCCATGCGCGTGCGCGGTTGGTAAATGCCGGGCACCATGTCGCTCAAAGGCAAGCTTGAAGGCAATCGATTTGCGGCAGCTTCAACGGCTTGCGGAGAGCTTGGCTCATCTTGAACTTTGGGGCCCAACAAGGCTTCAAGGCCACGTCCGAGGCCTTTGGGTTTTTTAGTGACCATGTTCTTTTTCTTTCATCAAACGGTTCAACAATGCGCGGCCTTCGGGCCAGTCGCCTAATTCAGATTCGGCATTGACATGCCCTTTGAACCCAAGGTCCACGTAATCAGAACCCCAAGCCGTGGCAAATGTTTGGGCCCGTTGTGCCGCGCAATAGGGGTCGTTTTGACTGCCAACCAAAATACTGGGGAAAGGTAGCGTCACCATGTCAATGGGCCGCCAACTGGAAAAGAGGTCTAACAAATGAGGTGCCTCAACATCCCCCGGCGCCACCAGCAAAGCCCCTTTGACTTTATGAAACTGCGTCGACACGCCAGCCCAGGCGGCCACTTGGATGCATCCCAAACTGTGCGCCGCCAAATAAACCGGACCATTTAAGTCAGAGACAACATCGTCCAAGCGTGCCAACCAGTCGCCACGCAAAGGCCGCAGCCAATCGTGCTGCTCAACCACCACATCGCCATGAAGCGCAACCCATCGCATTTGCCAATGTAAGGACCCACTTCCTTGCCATCCAGGCAAAATAAGGACGCTTGCTTGCTGCATGAAAATTCTTGCGTGCCTTAAAGCGTTGGAATACGGAAGACGAGCTCTTTGGCAAACTCGACAAATGCTTGGCTACCTTTGGCAGAGGGGTCAAACACCACGCCCGGCAATCCGTAACTGGGGGCTTCGGCCAAGCGCACATTGCGCGGAATGACCGTGTTAAAAACCTTGTCGCCAAAGTGCGATTTGAGCTGCTCACTCACCTGCTGTTGGAGGGTAATGCGCGGGTCAAACATGACGCGAAGCAGGCCAATGATTTTCAAATCCGGATTCAGGTTGGCGTGAACTTGCTTGATGGTGTTTACCAAATCGGTCAAACCTTCCAAGGCAAAGTACTCACATTGCATCGGCACAATCACACCGTGTGCAGCACACAAGCCATTCAAGGTCAGCATGGACAGTGAAGGCGGGCAGTCAATCAAGACAAAATCAAAGTCAGCATCGGCAGCGTCCAAGGCCAACTTCAAGCGTTGGTCGCGCCGCTCAAGGTCAACCAACTCGACTTCGGCACCGGCCAATTCGCGATTGGCACCCAAGACGTGGTAACCGCATTTTTCAGAAAAAATGGCCGCTTCTTTGATGCTTGCGGACTCTAGCAAAACATCGTAAACACTGAGTTCAAGCTGGCGTTTGTCGATGCCCGACCCCATCGTGGCATTGCCCTGAGGATCGAGGTCAACCAACAAAACGCGCTGGTTCACCTTGGCCAAACCAGCCGCCAAATTGACGGCGGAGGTGGTTTTACCAACGCCGCCTTTTTGATTTGCAACACAGAAAATTTTTGCCATGACGTACTCTTTTAATTTTCAGTTGATGCGCTCATTTACCAAAGGCCAGTTTGAGGCCAAAACCAATCAAAAACAGACCGGCCACTTTTTGCAAAAACCCAGACACTTTGGGATTGGCCCGAATGCGCTCGGCCATGGTGTGGGTGATGTAAACCACCCCAGAACAGTACATTAAACCCAAGACCGCGATGGTGGCTGCCATGAATGAAAAAGTAATCATTCCTTGGTGTTTCTCTGGGTCAATGAATTGTGGGAAAAAAGCAAAATAAAACATGATCGCCTTGGGATTGAGCAAGGTGATGAACATGGTTTCTTTGAAGTATTTGCCAGGCGTGATTTTGATGGAAGGGCCTTCGCCGGGTTTGGCCCAAACCATCCGGGCACCCAACCAAGCCAAATAGGCAGCGCCCACCCATTGCATGGCCAAAAAGAGATGTGGGTACGTTTGCAACAAAGCAGCCACACCGGCAACGGTCATCCACAGCAAGATTTGATCACCCAAGATCAGGCCCAGCACCGAAGCAACTCCACCCTTCACGCCACCTTGGCTGGTCGAGGTGATCAGGGCCAAATTACCAGGTCCTGGCAGAAACAACAGCAGGACAAAGGCGGCGACAAAGGCACCGTAATCGGAGATTCCAAACATGCAAGGCTTTCTAATTTGGCCCAAGTGTAATGGGCGATCACCAGATCCGAAGACTCAGGCCGGCAAACTTGGTGATTTTTTCATCCAAATCATGCAGCGTTCAGCATCCAAGCCAGGAACCAGCAGTTGTTCCACGTGAAACACGGAGGCCAAGGCAGGTAGAGCCGCCATCTCTTCTGTCGGTAATTTGCCTTTCATGGCCATCCAAACACCATCCTCTGCCAACGCCTTAGCAGTCCAGGTCACAAAGTCTGGCAAAGAAGCAAATGCACGAGAGCACACGACATCAAAAGGACCGCTCAAGGCTTCTACCCGCGAATGCACCCCCTTGAGATTGGGCAATTTCAAACTGGCCGCAACTTGCTGCACAAATGCCGCCTTCTTTGACACCGCATCGACACAAGTGACCTTGAGTTTCGGACAGCAAATGGCGATGACCACGCCAGGCAAGCCCCCGCCCGATCCGACATCCAACAGTGAACATGCGCCCTCTTCGAATGAAGACAGGCCCTGAAGATGGCGCATCAAAGGCGCAATGGCAGACAGACTGTCCAGCAAATGGTGCGTCAGCATGTCTTGCGGATCACGTAAAGCAGTCAGGTTGTAGACCTTGTTCCATTTTTGAATCAAGCCCATGTAGCCGAGCAACTGTTGCTGCTGGGCATCGCTCAGGCTCAAACCCAAGCTTGCAATACCTGCCGCCAAACGCGCCCCCAACTCTGGAAAGCCCGCAAATGCCACCCCGGTCATGAGGCCACACTCTCTGCGCCTTCAAGTAACTCCGGCTTGACGGCCATGAACTCTTTGAAACCACCTTTTTTCAAATGAATCAGCAGCAATGAAATGGTGGCAGGCGTGATACCTGAAATTCGAGAGGCCATGCCAAGGGTTTCGGGGCGATGTTTGGCCAATTTTTGGCGAGCTTCGATGGACAAAGAAGAAACCTGCAAATAATCCAACTTAGCAGGCAACTTCAAGTTCTCGTAATAAGCCGAACGCTCAACCTCTACCTTTTGTCTGTCAATGTAACCAGAGTACTTGGCCGTGATCTCAACTTGCTCAATCACGGCGGCAGCCAACTCACCCAACGTTTCACGTGAAACAGCAGACGACTCAAAGCGACCCGCATCCAAAGTCATGAGTTGCCCGTAGGACACATTGGGGCGACGCAACAAGTCAAACAAGTTGTGCTCGTGTTCAATGGCCTTGCCTAATACGCGCACCGACTCTTCAGTCGCCAAGTTTCGGGGATTGACCCAAGTGGACTTCAAGCGCTCTGTTTCACGTGAAACAGCTTCGCGCTTGGTGCAATAAGACGCCCAACGCGCATCGTCGACCAAGCCCATCTGACGGCCAACCTCTGTGAGGCGCATGTCCGCATTGTCTTCACGCAACTGAAGGCGGTACTCCGCCCTGCTGGTGAACATTCGGTAAGGCTCGGTCACGCCTTTGGTAATCAGGTCATCAACAAGCACCCCCAAGTAGGCTTGGTCACGGGTTGGCAGCCATGCGCCGCCCATGTCATTGGCCTGGCCAGACATCGAGCGACACTGAAGTGCGGCATTGATCCCTGCAAACAACCCCTGTGCAGCAGCTTCCTCGTACCCTGTGGTGCCGTTGATTTGGCCTGCAAAAAACAAACCGCCAATTTGGCGTGTTTCAAAACTGCTCTTCAACGAGCGTGGATCGAAGTAGTCGTACTCAATGGCGTAGCCAGGACGAAGAATGTGCGCATTCTCCAAACCCTTCATCGAGCGCACCAAGGCGTACTGAATGTCAAAGGGCAAGCTGGTTGAAATGCCGTTGGGATAAAACTCGTGCGTGGTCAAGCCCTCGGGTTCTAAAAAAATCTGGTGGCTGTCTTTGTCGGCAAAGCGGTTGATCTTGTCTTCAACGCTTGGACAGTAACGAGGGCCCACACCTTCAATTTTTCCGGTGAACATGGGACTGCGATCAAAGCCCGAACGAATGATCTCGTGAGTTCGCTCATTGGTATGCGTCACCCAGCAAGGCATCTGCGCAGGATGCATGTCTGCTCGGCCCATGAAGCTGAAAACAGGGACACCGGCTTGCGCATTCAAACCACCCGGCATGCCATCGCCGGGCTGTTCCTGGCATTGGCTGAAGTCAATGGTACGGCCATCCAATCGCGGTGGCGTACCCGTTTTCAAGCGACCTTGCGGCAACTTGAGTTCTTTCAAACGAGCCGATAAGCTAACGGCCGGCGGATCACCCGCACGGCCTGCCGCATAGTTTTCTAATCCGACGTGGATCTTGCCGTCCAAAAAGGTTCCCGCGGTCAACACCACAGTTTTTGAACGAAAGCGAACGCCCACTTGCGTCACAGCGCCCACAACACGGTCTTCTGTGCCATTGGACTCCACCATCAAATCATCCACGGCTTGCTGAAACAACCACAGGTTTTCTTGGTTTTCCAAGCGCCGGCGAATGGCGGCCTTGTACAAAATACGATCAGCTTGAGCACGGGTTGCGCGAACCGCGGGGCCTTTCGAGCTGTTCAGAATTCGAAATTGAATGCCGCCCTCATCTGTGGCCAACGCCATGGCCCCGCCCAAAGCGTCCACCTCTTTAACCAAATGACCTTTGCCAATGCCGCCAATGGACGGGTTGCAACTCATCTGGCCCAAGGTCTCAATGTTGTGCGACAACAACAGCGTTTTGCAGCCCATGCGCGCAGATGCCAACGCAGCCTCGGTTCCTGCGTGGCCACCGCCGACAACGATCACATCAAATTCTTGTGGATAAAGCATCACATTACCAGTTCATGGCCCTGTTGGTCGGCGCTGCCCGCGCCGTGGGAGGCCAGTGGCCAAGGGCGTTGATTTTATCTGCATCAGGTGTTCCATGCGCGACTGCGTCGCAATCACCGCTCAAGCTAAGCTCGTGTTCAAACAAGGAGACCTGATGACACAACACAACAACAGCACCAACCGCTTCCACCCTGATGAATGGAAATTGCGCGTTGACTTGGCCGCATGCTATCGACTGGTGGCTTTGTATGGTTGGAGCGATTTGGTCTTCACACACATCAGCGCCAAATTGCCAGCCTCAGTCGCTGGCGAAGAACATCAGTTTTTGATCAATCCTTATGGTTTGATGTTCGATGAAATCACCGCATCAAGCCTGGTCAAAATTGACATGCATTGCAACAAGCTGGACGATGACAATCCACACCCCGTCAACCCTGCCGGCTTTGTGATTCACAGTGCCGTACACGAAGCCCGCCCCGATGCGGGCTGTGTACTGCACACACATACACGCGCAGGCGTGGCGGTCAGCGCCCAGCAACATGGCGTATTGCCCATCAGCCAACAAAGCACATTTGTCTTGGCCTCCTTGGCCTATCACGACTATGAGGGTGTCGCCATTCGTGACGATGAAAAAACAAGATTGCAAGCCGACTTGGGCGAGGCCAATTATTTAATGCTGCGCAATCATGGTCTGTTAACTGTAGGCAAGTCCATCGACAACGCGTTCTTGCAGATGTACACATTTGAGAACACTTGCCGCATTCAAGTGGACGCCTTGGCCGGCCAAACCAAACCCACCGATTTAACGTCGGTCAATCCACAAATTTTGAACGGTGTGGCACACGCCATGAAGGTTCAAACGGGCGGCTTGGGTGGCTCGTTCGTCTGGCCCTCTTTGTTGCGCAAATTGAACCGTGAAAATCCTGGCTACGATGTTTGAGCCGCCAAAGGTTTTTGTTGCCATGCAATCACTGCGCCAAGCAACAAGGATGCCGCCGAAAACACCAGTCCTCGTTGCAAACCGCCGGGGCCGTCTGCAATCCACCCTACCACGGTAGGGCCCACAATTTGGCCGATCGCAAACACCACCGTGAACGCACTGATGCCTGTTGCCCATTGCTCAGCGGGCAAGTTGTGCTTCACCATGGCCGTGGTCGACGCCACCACCGATAAAAACACGCCACCAAATAAAACACCCGACACCATCATGGCGGGCCATGCCGATGTGAGCGCAGGAATAACGGTGGCCACACTCAACAACGCGTTCAAGATGGCCAATGCTTGGCCTCCGCGGTAGTGATTCAACAACCCGGCCCACACTCTAGAAGACGCCACCACAGCCAAACCCAAAAGCGCATAAAAGAAGGTGATGTTCGGTGCAGAGGCCCCTTGCTCGCGCAGCACCGCCACCACAAAGGTCATGTAACCAATGTAGCCCACACCAAAGAGGCCATAACCCATCAAGCCCGCGGCCCAGACTTGCCACGCAGGCTGCGCCGTTGACGCCGTGTTCATTTCGCGCCGTCCTTTGTCCTTCTCAGCTTGAGGTTCGGACAATGTCGGTGCTAACTCTGGCATCCAACGATTCAAATGAGATCGAATCACAAAAAGAACCACACTGATGAGTGCGCAAAAAAAGGCCAAACACCACCAAGCCCACGCCCAGGCGTGTGGCAAGTGATCTGCCGTCGCCAAGCGCATGGCCGCGGGAACACACAGAGCAGAAATCACAATGCCCCACCCCGTACCACCGTAGTAAATGCCAAGCAACAAGCCTGATTGCGAAGGCGTGCGTGCCCCCAACCTAGCGGCCAACAACCCGCCGGACACAAAGACAGAAGCGCTGGCCACACCCGCCAATAATCGTTGGGCCAACAAATAAAAAGCATCGGTGAAGAATCCGGTCAAGCCCATCAACACCGATGCCATCATCGCGCCCACCATCAGCACACGCACAGCACCCCACCGACGAAGCGCCCAAGGCGTGAGCAACGCGCCCACCAAATAACCCAATGCATTGAAAGTGTTCATGGCACCTGCTAAGGTGTAGGTCCAAGACAAATCTTCTCGCATGGGTGGCAACAAGAGTGCGTAGGCAAAGCGGGTCATTCCCAATGACACGGCGGCCGCCATTGACACACTCACGGCCAACCACAGCGACGTCCATAACCTGATACTTTGTGACATGAAAAACTTATTCGAACCCTGCCAAGCAGGTCAATTGCAATTGGCTTCTCGCATTGTGATGGCGCCACTCACACGCAACCGTGCGCCCAATGCCATGCCCAATGCCCTCATGGCTGAATACTATGCCCAACGGGCCAACCCCGCAACGGGCGCAGGGCTCATCATCACGGAAGCAACGGCCATCAGTCACCAAGGTCAAGGCTATGCAGATGTGCCAGGCATTTGGTCCTCCGCGCAAGTTAACGCATGGCAGCAAGTGACAAAAAGCGTGCATGCAAAAGGCGGCAAAATTGTGATGCAGCTTTGGCACGTTGGCCGCATTTCACACACCAGTTTGCAACCCGGTGGCGAGGCCCCTGTTGCGCCGTCTGCCATCACGGCCAAATCAAAAACAGTTCTCATTGTGGACGGTGTGCCCAGTTTTGTGCCCACCTCCGAGCCGAGAGCGCTTCGAATGGAAGAGTTGCCAGGCATCGTTGATGATTACCGTAACGCCGCGCGCAACGCCATTGCCGCCGGATTTGATGGCATCGAAGTGCATGCAGCCAATGGTTATTTGATTGACCAATTTTTACGCGCTGACAGCAACCACCGCACAGATGCATACGGTGGCAGCATTGAAAATCGTGCCCGACTTCTCAAAGAAGTAATGACCGCCGTGTGCGAAGAAATTGGTGCAGGTCGCTGTGGCATTCGCATCTCCCCAGTCACGCCAGCCAACGATGCCAGTGATGCGGCACCTCAAGCCTTGTTTGAGCATGTCGCCCATTTCTTGGGAACGCTGGCTTTGGCCTATGTTCACGTCATTGAAGGCTCAACAGGCGCCGCCAGAGACTACCAACAAGGCGACCAAGCTTTTGATTACAAAGCGTTGAAGGCCGCGTATCAACAAGCCGGCGGCAAAGGCGCCTGGATGCTCAACAATGGCTACGAGCGCGAATTGGCCGATCATGCATTGCAAGCCGACGCCGACCTCATCGCTTTTGGAAAAGCATTCATTGCCAATCCAGATTTAGGTGCACGCTTGAAACAAAACGGGCCTTACAACACACCAGACCGCGCGACGTTTTATGGCGGCAAAGAAGTTGGCTACACCGACTATCCAACACTGCCCACAGCACACTGAACAAGCGCACCCCTGTGCCTGTGTGCACACAGGTCCTTCAACCCAAACCAATGGGTGCAGGCGCTTTGGCCACAATGCGGCTGAATAATTTTTCAAACGCAGGTCCCGGCGGGTGTTTGCCCGTCAAGGGGTCTGCATTTTGATCAAACGCTTGGTCCACTTCTGCCCAATCTTCATCGGTCAATGATTCTTGCGCAGCTGGCAGAACGACGGTTTCTTCTAAGCGCATGTGGTCCAAATACGATTCAACGTAGGGGCCAAATGCATCGACAAAACCCGCTTTGCGAGTGGGTCCAACCAACTCCCAGGCCAACAACAAATGAAGCAAATCACGTACCGCTTTTTCGCTGTGCATGTGATCACGCTCCAAGCGATCAATGGCACCTCTCACTTCGGGCGCTTTTTTGGCAACTTTGGGAAATAACAAATTAGATTCTTTGGGATGGTGCAATTGCTCGGGAAATTCATCGATGTAAAAAAGCATGGCACGCATCACTTCAAAAAACTGTGGTGCGTCTTCGGCTGGTCCTCGCTCTAGCAATTGCGTCATCGAACGAAGCATGGCCGCCAATGAGGCATGTTCATCGCGAATGATGTGAAGGCTTCTTCTTTTCATAAGTCTCTTGCTTTCTTTGTCCAGTGGCGTCAAAGTCTGAATCACAATCAACTTTAGTCTGATGTCATTTCTCAATTGAGAAAATGATGCAGATCAAGAAATCCGTGCAAAATCAAATCTTATGAACACCTCCAAAACATCCTTCCACGGTCGCAGAGTTGAGCAACAGGTTCAAGGACAAGCCACACGCGATGGCGATGGCGTGAAACTCACCCGCGTCCTCACTCAAGCACATCAAAGAAGACTCGATCCGTTTTTGATGCTGGACAACTTTGGCAGCGACGATCCCAAAGACTATGGCGGCGGCTTTCCAGACCATCCACACCGCGGCTTTGAAACAGTCACTTACATGATTGCAGGTCGCATGCGTCACAAGGACAGTGCGGGTCATGAAGGCTTGTTACAAAACGGCGGCGTTCAATGGATGACGGCAGGCCGTGGCGTGGTGCACAGTGAAATGCCAGAGCAAGAAGAAGGTGTGATGGAAGGTTTTCAGCTTTGGTTGAACTTGCCTTCACGCGACAAAATGTGCACACCAAGTTACCAAGACATTCAGAGCAACGCCATCCCTGAATTTAGTCCTCAGCAGGGTCTCAAAGTGCGTGTCATTGCCGGAGCGTCGCAGGGTGTGGTCGGCGCGGTCCATCGACCTACCGATGAATTCCCAACCAATGCTTTGTATTTGGACATCCATTTCGAAACGCAAGCGTCATTTCAACAAAACTTGCCTCCACAACACAACGCCTTTTTGTTTGTCTACCGCGGTACTGTGAAAGTGATCAGCAAAGAACAGCAAACACCTGTGGCCTTGCACACCATGGCCATCTTGCACAATGAAGGTGAAGGCGTTGAGATTCAAGCCAATGCCGGCTCAAAAATTTTGTTGATTGCGGGTCAACCACTGAATGAACCCATTGCGCAATATGGCCCCTTTGTCATGAACACACGGGAAGAACTGATCCAAGCGGTGGATGACTTTAGAGCGGGTCTTTACAATTCGTGACAATCTCTGCAATAAAGAGACACATGTGTTTGCCAAACTGCCTACAGCCCATTGATGCAAGCAATGCATTAGCATCTGCTCGTCAGAGGCCTTTCATTCAAAGGAGTTTTTCATGACCATTTCACGTCGCATGACCCTCACCGCTGCCTTCTTGATGGGTTCAGCCATTCATTTGTCCAGTTTTTCTCAAACACCCGGCACGCCACCACAGGGCATGCAAGCGAAGATGGGCAATGCCCAGATGGAATCACACCGTGAAGCGCGCCATCAAAAACACTTGGACGAATTAAAAACCTCTTTGCAACTGCAAGCATCCCAAGAAAATGCATGGAATACCTTCAATTCTGAAATGAAAGCACCTATGAAGCGTGCTTCACGTCCCAATCCAGCCGAGATGGAAAAAATGACGACGCCAGAAAGAATTGACAAAATGATGGCGTTTAAAAATGAACGGGATGCAGAAATGACCCAACGCATGAATGCCACGAAAACTTTCTATGCGACGTTGACACCTGCACAACAAAAAGTATTTGATGCGCATACACATAAATTTATGAAACAAGGCCCGATGGGCCAACATGCCAAAATGCATCCATGATCTGGGGACTCACTGAAGAACAAATTGCGTCTTATGGCCTGACGTTTGGTGTGACAGCTTTTATGCTGTACATGCTGTTCATCATTGGCCATTTGGCTTGGGAATCCAAAGCAGGCAAGTTTGGAACCTTTGTTCTTTTCTTGGGTTTGGCTTTTGGCATGGTTGGTTTCATTGCCAAAGCTGGAATCCAGTGGTTCCTTGAAAAATGAATTTGTCAATGCACAAAGGTGTGGACAATTTTGGGATAAGCATCAAGTTATCCACATAAATTTAAATTTTCAAAACTTGTTCATGCTTTCGTGACAGCAAGGTTGCAGCCTCATGCACACCCTTCAAAATCGTTCAATGCGTTGATCTGTAAAGAAAAAAGGGACTTGTCCACAAGACAGGTCCCCCTTTATCTACTACTACTATGTATTAATCTATATAAAAGAAGAATACAAAGACAAAGTCAGCACGCCAATTAAATTGATTGTCTGAATGCATCCATGCTGTTTTGCCACTGAACCATGGCAGCAGCCAAGTTTCTTTCTTTCACATGACCAAAGCCTTTGATTTGATCCGGTACTTTGGCAAATTGCACAGCCAATGCATGATTCTCAGCCGTCAAAGAAGCCAAAATTTCTGTCACAGCGTCCATGTACTCTTGAATCAAAGCGCGCTCTGTTTGTCTTTCTTCGGTTCTGCCAAAAATATCCAAAGCAGTTCCACGCAAGAACTTCAAATGTGCCAATGCTTTGAAAACCATCAGCATTGAAGGCTTCATTTTTTGCTTGATCAACTGGCCCTTCTCATTGCGTTTTGCAAGCAAGGGTGGGGCTAGGTGGTAGAAAACCTTGAAATCGCCTTCAAACTGGGTTTTAACGCGTTCTAGGAACTGTTTGTCGGTAT
>CALEYZ010000069.1 GCA_937928195.1 uncultured Limnohabitans sp. | reverse complement strand
TGTTGGGCTTTACTTTCTTCATGGGTCTCATGCTCTCACGCATGATCGCCATGGTGTTGGGCTTTAAAAACGGCGCCGATCTGATCATGACCGCCTTTGCGGGCACCGCTGGCGTGTTTGCTGTCATGGCCACATTGGCCAGCGTCATCAAACGTGACCTGTCTGGCATGGGCAAGTGGCTGTTTGTGGGTGCCTTGGTCTTGATGGTCGGCGGCATTGTCAACATGTTTGTGGGTTCCACGGCCGGCATGATGGCCATTTCAGTAGCCGCCATCGGCATCTTCAGTGCCTACATGTTGTACGACCTGAAGCAGATCATTGACGGCGGCGAAACCAACTACATCAGCGCCACCCTCATGCTCTACATGGACCTGTTCAACGTGTTCCAAAGCCTGTTGGCCTTGTTGGGCATTTGGGGCGGTGAGCGCGACTGATCGTTCACCCGATTTTCATCGCAGCCCATGGTCTTGGGCATGCGGCGAAGCATCTCGATTCAACAGAATTGAGATGCTTTTTTTATGCCCGCTCAAATACCGCCATGCTTTCCACATGGGCAGTGTGCGCGAACATGTTGACCACGCCCGCACTGAGACAACGATAGCCCGCTCTGTGAACCAACAAGCCAGCATCGCGCGCCAAGGTGGCGGGATTGCAGCTGACGTACACAATGCGCTTGGGGAATTGCCAATGGCCTCTGAGCTCTGGGTTCTCATTCAACTCAGCTAAAGCCTTGGCCAAAGCGAAAGCACCTTCCCTTGGCGGATCAATCAGCCACTTATCGGCAATGCCATCGGCCATGAGCATCTCGGGCGTCATCTCAAACAAATTGCGTGCGATGAAACTGGTGGGTGCCAATGGCTTGCCATCACCGCGCATGCTTTGATTGCGCGCCAAATTTTCGCGCGATCGTGCCACCAAGGTTTCAGCACCTTCAATGCCAACCACTTCTTTGGCGGTGGTTGCAATAGGCAAGGTGAAATTGCCCAAACCACAGAACCAATCAATCACACGTTCGTGCGCTTCTGGCTTGAGCAAGCGCAAAGCCCGCGTCACCAAAACACGGTTGATGTGTGGATTGACTTGAGTGAAATCGGTGGGTTTGAACGGCATGTGCACGCCAAAATCGGGCAAGTCGTAGGACAACTCGGGTCCACCCTCGTCCATCAGTTTGACGGTATCGGGGCCTTTGATTTGCAACCACCATTGCACGGCGTGTTGTTGCGCAAAAGCACGCAGACGCGCTTGATCGTCTTCTGTCAAAGGCTCGAGATGGCGTAACACCAAAGCAGTGACGGTATCGCCTTGTGCCAATTCAATTTGAGGAATGGTCTCGCGGGCATCCATGCCAAAAATCAGTTCGCGCAAAGGCATCAGCATCGCACTGATTTTGGGTGGCAAAACACGGCATGTTTTGATGTCGGCCACATAACGACTCTTGCGCTCGTGAAAGCCAATCAGGACTTCACCTTTTTTGTGTACATAGCGAACCGACATGCGCGCACGGTAACGGTATCCCCAGCTAGGGCCTTCCATGGGGCGCAACAAATTCTCAGGTTTTACTTTGCCCAGATGCCACAAGTTGTCTTCAAGCACACGTTGCTTGACCGCCACTTGTGCACTGGCCTCCAAGTGCTGCATCTTGCAACCACCACAGGCACCCGCATGCAAACCAAAATGAGGACAACCTGGCTTGACGCGTTGAGAGGACTCATGGTGAATCGCGGTGACAACCCCGGCTTCCCAATTGTTCTTCTTGCGATGAACATTGACAGACACCATCTCAAAAGGCAATGCACCTTCAACAAATACCACTTTGCCATCAGGTCTGCGCGCAATGCCTTGCGCTTCCATGTCGAGTGCATCAATGTGCAACCAACCTTCAGGCAAGTCTGTTCGGCCTAAGATGATTTCCTGTGTTTGTTCTTCTCTTGAAGAGTCGCTTTGTTTACTCATGGACGTGAAGGCAAATATTTAGAAGGATCCACCGGTTTGCCTTGCTTGCGAATTTCGAAATGCAGCTTGACGCGATCGGCGTCGGAGCTGCCCATTTCAGCAATGCGTTGACCCTTCACAACCGCTTGGTCTTCTTTGACCAACAGTGTTTGGTTGTGCGCGTAGGCAGTCAGATAGGTGTTGTTGTGTTTCAAGATGACCAAGTTGCCATAGCCTCTGAGACCAGCACCTGCATAAACCACTTTGCCATCGGCCGATGCCAACACAGGGTCACCCGCTTTACCGGCAAAGTCGATTCCTTTGTTCTTGGTCTCATCAAAACCCGCCAAAACTTGGCCTTGATGTGGCCATGCAAAGGCCAAGCCATCTTCCAGGGCGGGTGCGGATGGCACTTGCGACGCAGGCTGTGCAGCCTGCTGCGCTGGTACCGCAGCGGTTTTAGGCGGTGCAACAACTCTCGTCTCTGCGGGGGCGACACGCAACACCTGGTCCACTTCAATCACGTTGGGATTGTCCAAACCATTCCACTTGGCAATGTCGCGCCAAGCTTGACCATGATCGAGTGCAATTTTGGTCAGCGTGTCACCAGGACGAACGCTGTAATAACCCGGTTTGCCGGCGTTTTCTGAACCAGGCATGGCAGCGCCCATCGAGACAGGCGAAGCCACAGCACCCACATTGACTTGAGGCGTTGCAGCTTTAAGCTGGCGCGCACTGCTGTGGCCTGCCACACGGTCCTCCACGGGCACGGGGCCTCGGGGTTGTGAGCTACAGCCGACCAGCGCAGTCAATGCCACACAAGAAAGTACCGTCAGAGCCAGACGGACAGGGTTCAATTGCATTCGAAATCCTTCAGGAGACACCCGATTTTAGAGGGACAAAGTGAACCGCTTCCAACACATTTTGCTGAAAGCCTTGGGGGGTTTTATCAATCACCATCAATGCTTGCTGGCCACTGGCGGTGACGGTCGGCGCCACCAAGCGTCCTCCGACTGCCAACTGCTCAAGCCATGCTTGCGGGACCGACTCTCCGCCGGCTGCTGAAATGATGGCGGCATAGGGTGCACCTTTGGGGTAACCCAGCATGCCATCACCAAACAGCAAATGCACATTGGCCAATCGGAAATGGCGCAAATTGGCACGGGCCTTTTCATGCAAGCCCTTCAATCGCTCAATGCTGTAGACCTCGGTGGCAATGTGGCTCAAGACAGCGGCTTGATAACCGCAACCTGTGCCAATTTCCAAGACGCGGCCCAGTTTCCCCGTAGCACCTTCGCGCAACAATTCAATCATGCGCGCCACCACATTGGGCTTGGAGATGGTTTGCCCCAAACCGATCGGCAAGCTGGTGTCTTCATAGGCCTGTGCCACCAAGGCGCTCTCGACAAAACGATGCCTTTCAACAGTGCCCATGGCCTGTAAGACCATTGAATCTTGAAGGCCTTGCGCTGCCAGTTTTTGCACCATTCTTTGTCGCACCGCACTGGAATCCATGCCCAAACTTTGAACGGGAACCGGTGGATTGACCGCTGCATTGACGCCGGCCGGTTTGAGCGTCGCACCAGCTTTCAGCGTGCGCGGCGCAGGCGTGGCCTTGTCCAACTTGAGCGGAAACCCAGGTCGTTGTGCCATCAAGCGCCCCACACTTTCAGCTTGGCCAAATTTTGCGCCCATTGGCCCGCATTGTCGTGGTCGGTCAAGTCGACCTTCAAGGGCGTGATGGTGACATGGCCATTTTTGGCTGCATGAAAATCAGTTCCTTCGCCATCGTCTCTGGCCTCGCCTGCATTGCCAATCCAGTACATGGTTTCACCGCGCGGGCTGAGTTGCGTGATGACGGGCTCTGCCGCATGGCGCCTGCCTAAACGACACAATTTGGCGTTTTTCCATTGCGCCGACGCATTGGGGATGTTCACATTCAACAACCAAGGCGATGGGCCAATGAGTTGTGCGGCTTCAAATTGCGCCACCATGTTTTTGGCGAACTCGGCTGCTTGGTCCAAATGTGCCCAGCCTTTCTCAGTTTGCGAAAAGGCCAGAGCAGGAATGCCAAACAAGTAGCCTTCCATGGCGGCACCCACGGTTCCGGAATACAAAGTGTCGTCGCCCATGTTGGCGCCGTTGTTGATGCCTGACACGACCAAGTCGGGGCGATAGCCCAGCAAGCCCGTCAAAGCGATGTGCACACAATCGGCAGGCGTGCCGTTGACATACCGAAAACCGTTTTCACCTTGGCGCACATACAGGGGCGAATGCAAGGTCAGCGCATTGGACTTGGCGCTGTTGTTGTGCTCAGGCGCCACCACCTCCACATCGGCCACTTGCTTGAGGGCGTGGTAAAGCGCCACAATGCCTTCAGCACGGTAACCGTCGTCGTTGGAAATGAGAATTTTCATGGCTGGATCCTAAGCCTCAATTGTAGGTCGCTACCGAGACATCCCGATGGCCACCATGGCCTTTATATTCACGGAATTGTGTGAATTTTGAGGAGAATTTCTGTGCACGCTTGGCTCTGTGAAAACCCCGTAGGCGTTGAGGCTTTAACCTGGAAAGAGGTGCCCACGCCTGTCCCTCAAGCCGGTCAAGTTTTGATCCGCATCGAAGCGGCCAGTCTGAACTTTCCCGACTTGCTGATTGTTCAAAACAAATACCAAATGAAACCCGACCTGCCTTTTGTGCCAGGCTCGGAATACGCTGGCGTGATTGAAGCGGTCGGCGAAGGCGTCACGCATCTCCAAGTGGGCCAGTCGGTGGCATGCCTTTCAGGCACGGGCGGTTTTGGCACGCACACACTGGCTCCCGCCAAATTGTGCATGCCCTTGCCCGCTGGCTTTCCTGCAGTGGATGCTGCAGCCTTCATCATGATCTACGCCACCTCACACCATGCACTCATTGATCGTGCGGCCCTCAAAGCAGGCGAAACCGTCTTGGTGCTGGGCGCTGCTGGCGGTGTGGGCACGGCGGCCATTCAAATTGCAAAAGCAGCGGGCGCTCGCGTCATTGCGGCAGCGTCTACCGATGAAAAATGTGCACTGTGCAAGTCCTTGGGTGCCGATGAAACCATCAACTACACCACGCAAAACATGCGTGAGGTTTTGAAAACACTCACCGAAGGCAAAGGCCCCGATGTCATTTACGACCCTGTCGGTGGTGATTTTGCAGAGCCGGCTTTCCGCTCCATTGCGTGGCGTGGTCGCTATTTGGTGGTGGGCTTTGCGGCGGGTCCCATTCCAGCCCTGCCCTTCAACCTGGCCTTGCTCAAAGGTGCATCGATTGTGGGTGTGTTCTGGGGCGACTTTGCACGTCGTGAACCCAAAGCCAATGCGGCCATGATGGCCGAATTGGCGCAGTGGTATGCGCAAGGCAAAGTCAAACCCGTGATTGACCGCACCATGCCCATGAGTGAGCTGAAGGCCGCATATGCCCACATGGGTTCACGCGGTGTGATGGGCAAGTTGGTGATGGTCAACTGAAGCCCAGCTCAACCCTCACTTTGATGCAGCTTAGCCCTGCTTTTTCTTTTGAAAAGCAGGGTCGTAGCGCCGAATCCAATTGAAGAACTCGTGGTACCAGATCACGTTGTTGGCGGGCTTCAAAATCCAATGGTTCTCGTCCGGGTACCACAGCAAGCGTGCATCGACGCCCTTGGCCTTGAGGGTGTTGTAGTAAGCCAAGCCTTGCGCATCGGGTACGCGGTAATCTTTGGCACCATGAATCACCAAGGTAGGCGTTTTCATGGTGGCTGCAAACGCATGCGGGCTTTGCGCATGGATCTTTTTCATGTTGTCCCAATACGAGGCGCCCAACTCTTGGGGGTGCCATCCGTAGGCATCGTCTGAGAACATGCCCACCCAGTCAAAACAACCGGCATGGCAAACATAGGCTTGGTACCGACCGGGTTTGACGTGCGCATTCATCCAGGCCACCATGTAGCCGCCGTAGCTGCCACCTGTGGCAAACACGCGCTCTTTGGCAATCCATGGTTTCTTGCGCAGCCAATCGGTGCACGCCTCCATGTCCTGCAATTCAAGTTGGCCCCAGCGGTGACTGATGGACTCCAAAAATTTCAGACCAAAACCAGAGGAGCCGTGGTAGTTCACATTGGCCACCACATACCCTTGCGCTGCAAACACATGGTAGTTCCAGCGCCAGTGCCAAATGTCACCGGGGCCTGTGTGAGGGCCGCCATGAATGGTGTGCAACAAAGGATACTTTTGATTTTTCTTGAAGCCAGGCGGAAAGTGCAGCCAGACCTGCACGTCATCGCCCTTCGCACCCTTGAACCAATGTTCTTCAGTGGCCCCCAAATCAACACCTTGCAAAAGTTCGTCGTTGAAGGATTCCATGCGGGTAAGCTCAGGCATTGACGCATGGCCGGCATCGTCCACGCCCTGGACATGGATGCGCCCCGGATGAACCGCCCTGTCGCTTAAGCTCACCAAGCGTCCTGCCGCCATGTCAAAGGCATGCACGGTGCCGCCTTCAACCACCTTCGTGGCATTGCAACTTTCCAAATCAAAGCGCCACACATGTTGACGGCCTTGGTCTTCCGCTTTGCAGAGCAAGGCGCTGCCATCGTCACTCCACATCAAAGGTGCTTGGGGTTCACGATCCCATGTGTCACTGAGTGTTTTCCAAGGGGGTGTGCGCTGCTTGCTTGCTGCGGCACCTTGCAGGGTGATGCATGCCAAGCGATTGGGTTGTGTGTTGCTGATTTGCTGGTGCGATGCCAAGAAGGCCAACTGCTTGCCATCGGCGCTGTAAGCTGGGGCAGAAAAATCCCAGGCACGGTCATTGAGCAAGTTGCGAATGGCTTGAACTTTCACCCCCCGCAATTGAATTTCAGCCAGGGCCATGCGAGGCGCTGGGTTTTGACCGCGATCCGGATCGTGCACAAAACAAATGCTTTGCCCGTTGGGCGCAATGGCGAAATCGTTGGCACCAGTCTCCCGTCGCTGCAATTCAAAATCAGTGCCTTCCATCAAATCTTGCACCCGACCATTGGCCAGTTCCATGACGCACAAATGTGGCACCCGGTTCATGGGCAGGTTGTGATCCCAGTGCCTGTAGATGGCATCTTCGGTGGCAAAGGCTGTGTCTTTGACGGCAGCCACTGCTTTGAGTTTTTCAGCTTGTGCTTGCACACCCTTCAACGTCGGCCACACCCATGTGACGAAGGCAATGCGCTTGCCATCTGGAAACCATTTGAAATCGAGCACCCCTGTCGGCACTTCGCCAGCACGTCTTGCCTCGCCACCGTCGGGTGGAATGAGGTAGAGCTGGGGCTCCTGGTCCTTCTTGCCATTTTGTTCACGCTTGGCCACAAACGCAATCCAATCACCCTTGGGTGAAAACTGCGGACGTCCGTCTTTGTCACCACACTGGGTCAACTGTCGGGGTTGGCCACCCAAGGTCGACAACAACCAAATGGCACTTTGAATGTTGTTTTCTTTGACCGAAGGCTGCGCCACTGCGCAGACGGCTTGCGCGCCATCGGGGCTGATGCTGGGTGCGCCGAGACGCTGCAGTTGCCACATCAACTCGACCGTCAATTGTTTATTGCTTGTGCGCGACATGCAGTTCTCCTTGTTATGCCTATCGGCATCGTTCATTTTGTAGAAAAAGGATTTTTAAAAGAAAAAGGCCTGCAAGAAAACTTGCAAGCCTTTAAATTTTTGGGGTGGCTGATGGGGCTCGAACCCACGACAACAGGAATCACAATCCTGGACTCTACCAACTGAGCTACAGCCACCGTAGAAGCGGAATTATAGCCGAAAGAATTTCAAATTCAGGTCCCCTGGGCTTCTGATTTGGCTTTTTCAGGGACAGGTTTCGCAACCAGGATTTCGGCTTTGAGCATGACTTTGAGTTGTGCCAAATATGCTTGCGTTTCAGCAGATCCCCAGAGTTGTGTGAATTGCTGCTGCGCTTGCACCATCAATTCTTTGTTGTCAGATTCAGGCGGCAAGACCTTGGTGACGCGGATGACGGCATAACCTTGCGCACCCAAATCAACGCCTTGTGCTGAGGGCAATTTGGCAGGATCAGCTTTCAAAACAGCATCAACCACTTGTGGCAATTGCTTTTGAGTCTTTTCTCTCGACAACACAATGGCATTAGGCAGACCTTCTGGCGCCGCATTGCTCTTGAGTGCAGCCAAACGTTGCTCGCCCTGCGCTTTCGCTAGAGCAGCAGCCTTCTCTTGTGTCACGCTGCGCTTCACAATGTCTTTGACATCGGCGAAGGGTAAGCTGGCTGCTGGATGGTATTTCACGACACGCGCGGCCACCAATGTATTGGGTGCAACTTCAATGGCTTCTGTGTTTCTCTGCTTCTGTAAAGAAGCTTCACTGAACAAGGCCTGCAACAATCCAGGATGGCTGAGCAGATTTTTAGCTTGTGCTGCTTGAGGTGCCACATTGCGCCCCACTTGTGAAGCCTTTTGAATGGTCAGTTTGAGCTTGTCCGCAACAGGCTTGAGGCTGTCTGATTGCTCATACACCATGTTGGAAAATGTTTCTGCCAATTCTGCGTATTTGCGTTGAGCTTGTTGCTTTTTCAAGTCGGCTTCAAGGGATGGACGCAAGGACTCAAAGCTTTGGGCTTTGGGTGACTTGATGTCCGTCAATTGAATGATGTGAAAACCAAACTCCGACTCAACAATACCGCTGATGTCTGACTTCTTCATGCTGAAAGCCGCATCTTCGAAGGCTTTGACCATGGCACCGCGACCAAAGAAATCGAGGTCCCCTCCCTTGACGGCTGAGCCAGGGTCTTGGGAGTTTTTACGTGCCACATCAGCAAAACTGGCGGGTTTGGCTTTGACCGCTTTCAGCAAGGCTTCCGCTTTGGCGCGTGCTGCTTTTTTATCGGCTTCAGGTGCATCTTTGGAAGCGGTGATCAGAATATGGCTGGCTCGGCGCTCTTCCTTGCTGGACAAGCGTTGCAAGTTTTGTTCGTAGTAAGTTTTGAGATCTTGCTCATTGATGGTGATCAGATGGCCCACACTGCCTGCATCCAAAAC
Source organism: uncultured Limnohabitans sp. (assembly GCA_937928195.1). Taxonomy (GTDB): domain Bacteria; phylum Pseudomonadota; class Gammaproteobacteria; order Burkholderiales; family Burkholderiaceae_C; genus Limnohabitans_A. The sequence continues at coordinate 7,594 of CALEYZ010000069.1, read as the reverse complement.
CAAATATTCAATGTCGGCAGACTCAGCTGATTGAAACTTGGCTGTGTTTTTGTCGTAGTAAGCCTGCAATTCCGCATCATTGATACTGACTTTGCCAAGAAAATCAGCCGCAGGAAAATTCAAAATTTGGACTTCACGGCGTTGCATGAACGCATTCAGGGCTGTTTGAGTTTGCGTTGACGTGGCATAGGCAGACGCTTGAACACCTTGAATCACTTGTCGGCTCGACAAATCAGAGCGCACTTGCAACTCAAACATTTCGGGCGTCATACCTTGCGACGCGGCCAATTGCTTGTAGCGCTCCATATCGAGTTTGCCATCAGGGCCGCGCAAGGCTGCAATCGATGGACTTTGTTGTAACTCGCGGGCCAGGCGCGTGTCGCTGGCGACCAGTTGCAATTTTTGAGCGGCAGCTGCAATCACTTGTTCGCGTACCAACCGCTCTAAGGTGGCGTATTTGGCCTCTGGCGTGTCAAACACTTTGACATCAATGTTAGGCATCGACGCGCGAATACGATCAACTTCGCGTTTGTGAGCAGCATCCCATTCGCCTTGCACAATTTTGTTGCCATTGACTTTGGCCACCACGACGCCTTTGTCATTGAAGCGGCTGTAGCCTTCAATGCCAAACATCACAAAGGATGGAATGATGAGCAGGAACAACAAGCCCATCATGATCTTGGTGTTGTTACGGACAAAATCAAACATGTGAGAACTCTCAGTAAAGTTTCGCGGTCAAAGTCTTGAAAGACAAAAGGCGAACAATTTGTTCGCCTTTGCTTGAGGGGTGGTGGGTGATGACGGGCTCGAACCGCCGACCTACGCCTTGTAAGGGCGCCGCTCTACCAACTGAGCTAATCACCCCCTTGATCAAAGATTAATTCAAGGCGTCTTTCAATGCCTTACCTGGACGGAACTTAGGCACCTTGGCAGATTTGATCTTGATGGCAGCACCAGTACGTGGATTGCGGCCAGTGCGCGCAGCGCGCTTGGTAACGGCGAATGTACCGAAACCAACCAGAGCAACAGTGCCGCCCTTTTTCAAAGTGGTGCGAACGGCGCCGATAGTGGCTTCCAATGCGCGGCCAGCAGCAGCCTTAGAAATGTCTGCTTGCTTAGCAATGTGCTCGATCAATTCTGTCTTGTTCATACAAAGAGCCTTAGAAAAAAAATTTGAGCCCTCGATTTAACGAGTGACTCATCATTGTTAAAAATTTTTGTTTGAAGTTTCTGAAAACTTCTAAGACAAAGTCTTGTCTCCGCAAGGTGTTTCGTCAATTTCAATTTAGCCAGACAAAACGCGTCTGTCAACTGATTTTGCGTCTAGAAACCGCAGTGCGACACGAATTCTAGACGCAAACTGAATGCTGATGTGGGCTTGACTGAAAAAATTTTTCAAATATAGAAAGTTGCTGAAAAAAGTTCTCATAAAGCAGCGGCGATGGCTTTGCCGACGTCCTGCGTATTAGCAGAACCCCCAATATCCGCCGTGCGCGGCGCACCACTGTCAGGTGCCAATACTTTTTCAATGGCTGCTAACACGGCATCGTGCGCGGGCTTGCACCCCAGGAACTCCAACATCATGGCGCCGCACCAAATTTGGCCAATGGGGTTGGCAATGTTTTTGCCAGCAATGTCTGGCGCTGAACCATGCACAGGCTCAAACAAAGAGGGATGCGTGCGGTCGGGATTTAAATTGGCGCTGGGTGCAATGCCAATCGTGCCCGTACAAGCAGGGCCCAAATCACTCAAGATGTCACCGAACAAATTACTGGCCACAACCACATCAAAAAAGTCTGGCCGTTGCACAAAGTGCGCCGTCAAAATGTCAATGTGGAATTTGTCAACGTTGATGCCCGGATAGTTCTTGGCCATTTCAACCACGCGCTCATCCCAGTAAGGCATGGTGATGGCAATGCCATTGGACTTGGTTGCACTGGTCAAATGTTTTTTAGGTCGCGACTGCGCCAGCTCAAATGCAAACTTCAACACGCGGTCGACACCGACCCGTGACATCACCGTTTCTTGCATCACGATTTCACGTGACGTTCCTGGAAACATGCGCCCACCAATGCTGGAGTACTCACCTTCTGTGTTTTCACGCACGATGTACATGTCAATTTCGCCAGGTTGTCGTGGGGTGCCGTCGCGTCGCACCACTGGGGCAATGATGCCAGGCATCAACCTGGCAGGACGCAAGTTGATGTACTGGTCAAACTCCCGACGAAACAACAGCAAAGAACCCCAGAGTGAAACATGGTCTGCAATTTTTTCAGGCCAACCGACTGCACCAAAATAAATGGCATCGTGGCCGCCAATTTGATCTTTCCAATTGTCTGGCAACATTTTCCCGTGCTTTTCACAGTAGTCCCAGCTTGAAAAATCAAAGTGATCAAATTGCAAATCCAAGTTGAATTTGCTGGCCGCAGCCTCCATCACGCGCAAGCCTTCAGGCATCACTTCTTTGCCAATGCCGTCGCCGGCAATCACTGCAATTCGCTTTTTAGTCATGACTTTTCTCCTTCAGATATTTTGGCAGGTCGAACCACCCAACTGACGCCCCATGCTGTGAGCGCAATGCCCATCAAAGTGACCGCCGTGATGGGCTCATCGAACAGCACCCAGGCCATCATGGCGGTGCATGGGGGAACCAGGTACATCAAACTCGTGACTGACGCAGCAGCGCCTTTTTGGATCAGCAAATACAAGAGCGAGCTGCCGCCCAAGGTAAGACCCAAAACGGACCACGCCATGGCCCCCATTAACTCGGGATTCCATTGCATCGATTCGGTTTCCAGCAACGCCAAGGGTGTGGTCACCAGCATGGCCGCCATCAGTTGAACCGTGTTGGCTGTGCGCACATCACAAGGTTTGACAAAACTTTTTTGGTACAAGGTGCCCAAGGTGATGGAGAACAAAGCCATCACCGCAAAGCTCAGATTCACAAGTGTCACATGGTCCAAGGCACTGCCCTGCGTCAGCTTGCGCCAGACCACCAACAGCAAGCCACAAAAGCCCAGCATCAAGCCCATCCATTGCCGACGGCTCACAACATTTTGACCCGTGCTGCCGTGCGATGACAACCAGATGGCCGTGAGCACAGGTTGCAAACCCACAATGAGTGCTGACAAGCCCGAGCCCATACCCGCTTTAACCGCAGCCCAGACCCCACCAAGGTAACCCGCATGCATCAAGACGCCTGTCACCGCCAGGTGCAGCCACTCACGTTGGCCCTGAGGCCAGCGCACACGCGCCCAGCGGATCCAGATCAGAAAGCATGCGATCGAAAATGCGTAGCGAAACCACAGAAAGGAAAATGGCGGTGAATTGGGCATGCCATAGCGCGCCACAATAAAACCGGTGCTCCAAATGAGCACGAACACCGCCGGCATGTGCTTCACCCAAGAAGCTGTTGATTCAGTTGAATTCATGAACGCTCATTCAGCCGTGATGAGGTTCATTTCACCCGGGCACGTATTTCAGGCAAGGCCTTTTGCATGTAGTAAATCATGGACCAGATGGTCAGGATGGCCGCGGCCCAAATGAGCACCGTGCCCCACAAGTGGGTGTCAATGACACCAAAGAGTTGACCGTGGTACAGCAAAAAGGGAATGGCCACCATTTGAACGGTGGTTTTGAGTTTGCCCACAAAGTGGACCGCCACACTTTTGCTGGCGCCGATTTGCGCCATCCATTCACGCAAAGCAGAAATGGCAATTTCGCGGCCAATGATGATGAGTGCCACCAGCACATGAACGCGGTGCAAATGCACGAGTACCAGCAAGGACGCACAGACCAAAAACTTGTCGGCCACGGGGTCGAGGAAAGCACCAAAGGAAGAGGCTTGGTTGAGCTTGCGGGCCAAATAGCCGTCCAACCAATCGGTGATGGCAAACACCACAAACATGGTGGTGGCCCAAAAATTACGCGCCTCAATGGGCAAGTCAGAATAAAACACACCCACAATGAAAGGGATCGCAACAATGCGCGTCCAGGTCATCAGCGTGGGGATGGTGAAAAACATGGTGCTTATTGTGTCATGCCTTGGTGACTTTTCGCTGACGCCGCAGGTCAAACACTGTGAGAAATTTGGGGGTCAAGGGTTTTCAATCAGTGCAGCGCCTGGTAGATGGTCTCGGCCAGCTCTCGCGAGATGCCATCCACCGACATCAGGTCCTCGACACTGGCATCTTCCACCCCACGCACCCCACCGAAACGCTGCAACAATTTGGCCCGCTTTTTTGGGCCAATGCCCCCAATTTCTTCCAAACGCCCGCCGCCCATCCTGACTTTGGCACGTTGGGCACGCATGCCCGTAATGGCAAATCGGTGTGCCTCATCTCGAACCTGAGCGACCAGCATCAAAGCCGCCGAGTCTTTGCCCAAATAGACTTTGTCGCGACCGTCGGCAAACACCAGCTCTTCCAGTCCAACCTTGCGGCCTTCGCCCTTTTCAACGCCCACAATCAATGACAGGTCAAGCCCCAGACTTTCGAAAACCTCCCGAGCCATGGAGACCTGCCCTTTGCCGCCGTCAATCAAGACCACATCAGGCATCCGGATTTTGGCATCGGCTTCACCGGCTTGCAGGGCCTCTGCCAGCTTGCCGTAGCGCCGCTGAAGCACTTGCCGCATGGCCGCGTAATCGTCGCCTGGCGTGATGCCTTCAATTTTGTAACGGCGGTACTCGCTGTTTTGCAGCTTGTGATTTTGAAACACCACACAAGAGGCCTGCGTGGCCTCACCCGATGTATGAGAAATATCGAAGCACTCCATGCGCAACGCATCAATGTCATCGGGTGTCAAATCCAGCGCTTCGACCAGCGCCCGTGTTCGCGCTTGCTGTGAACCTTCCTCTGCCAACAAGCGCGCCAACTGAATGGCTGCGTTTTTCTCAGCCATTTCCAACCATGCACGGCGCTGCTCACGGGGGTTGTGGACCGCCGAAACTTTGATGCCCGATTGCGATGAAATGGCCTCAATCACTTTGGCATCCACTTTCTCGCTGGTAATCAAAGCGGGAGGTACCGAAATGTTGAGGTAGTGCTGTGCAATGAACGCCTCCAACACCTTCACCTCCAAACTCTGCTGATCGGCGCTGACATCATCCTCTAACGCACCGCCACCAAAGGCATGACCATCTTCCACGTGCGATGGAAAGTAAGGCCGATCGCCCAAATGGCGCCCTCCTCGCACCATGGCCAAATTAACGCAGGCACGGCCGCCCTGCACTTTGACCGCCAGAATGTCCACATCAGTGTCGGTGACGGTATCGACCGATTGTTGGTGCAAGACCCGTGACAAGGCCGTCATTTGATTGCGAACTTCGGCCGCCATTTCAAACTCGAGCTTGTCGGAATGCGCCATCATGCGGGCCTCCATGGCCTTCAAGACAGACTGCGTTTCGCCGCGCAAAAACGCCTCGGCTTGCGCCACATCAGCGGCGTATTGCTCGACCGAAATCACCCCCACACAAGGGCCTGAGCAGCGCTTGATTTGGTACAACAAACAGGGGCGTGTTCGGTTGGCGAACACCGTGTCTTCGCAGGTTCGAAGGCGAAACACTTTTTGCAGCAGTTGAATGGTTTCCTTGACCGCCCATGCACTGGGATAAGGGCCAAAGTACCGGTGTTTTTTCTCCACCCCACCCCGGTAGTAAGCAATGCGTGAGTAGGCATCAGGCGTCACCCCGTCCTGCTTGGCATGACTGCGGGCACTGCCAGTGCCCGATACTTTCAGGTAGGGGTAGCTCTTGTCATCCCTGAACAAAATATTGAACTTGGGGCTGAGCGTTTTAATCAGGTTGTTTTCGAGCAGCAGGGCCTCGGCTTCCGAGCGCACCACTGTGGTTTGCATGCGCCGGATCTTGCTCACCATGTGACCAATGCGCGTGCCGCCGTGGTCTTTCTGGAAATAGCTGCTGACACGCTTTTTCAAATTGCGTGCTTTGCCGACGTAAAGCACTTGATCGTCCGCATCGAAATAGCGATAGACCCCCGGCAAACTGGGGAGTGCAGCCACTTCGGCCAACAAAGATTCTGGGTGAACGCTCGACATGGTCGCTATTGTGTCTCGAAGCGCGCGACAATATCACGCATGCTTTGGGACATTTTTTGCCGCGTCATCGACAACCACGGAGATCTGGGGGTCTGTTGGCGTCTGAGCGCCGACTTGGCGTCTCGTGGGCACCACATTCGCCTCTGGGTGGACGACGCCAGCGCGCTGGCATGGATGGCGCCTCAAGCGCACTTCAAAGACGGCTGGGCACAACTTCAACGAGGACCAGGACAGATTGAAGTCCGTCCGTGGTCGGCGCCTTTGAATGACGCATCAGAACGCGCGAAGGTCTGGGTCGAGGCCTTTGGCTGTGAACTGCCAGCGCACTTTGTTCAGTGGGCGGCACAGCACTCGCCGGAACTTGACACGACCCGCTGCCCCGTCTGGTTGAACTTGGAATACCTCAGTGCTGAATCCTATGTTGAGCGCAGCCACAAACTCCCCTCGCCTGTCATGAGCGGGCCCTTGAAAGGCCGCACCAAATGGTTCTTTTATCCGGGCTTCACGGCCCAAACAGGCGGACTGATCCGAGAAAGCCATTTGACAGACCCAAGCTCGCAGCCCCCTTTGCCCCCCCCTGACGGCCCACCTGGCTTGCTGCGTACAAGCTTGTTTTGCTATGAACCTCCGGCCTTGGCCGAAGCCATGCAGCTCAAGTCATTCAATGGACCCCAGCATCTGTGGCAAGTGGCCCATGGCCGTGGGGCACATGCCTTTGGCCAAGCCCTGGCGCAAATCTCCGAGTCCTCCCGGCCCGCCTTCCAGATGTTGCCACCGGTCTCTCAAACTGAGTTTGATGCGCTGTTAGGGGCGTGTGATTTCAATTTTGTCCGTGGCGAAGACTCTTTGGTGAGGGCCCTTTGGGCGGGTAAAGCCTTCGTCTGGCACATTTACCCGCAAGAGGATGGTGCCCATGGTCCCAAACTTGAGGCCTTTTTGGACTGGCTGCAGGCCCCCCCCTGTTTGCGTCTTTTTCACCTCAAATGGAACGGGCTGACGCAAGCGCCCCTGACTGAGGTTGACTTGCCACTTTGGGAAGCCTGTGTGCAATCGGCACGAGCGCGTTTGTTCACTCAATTGGACTTGGTCAGCCAGCTTCTTCAATTTGTGTCCGAAAAGCGCTAAAATCGTGGGCTTTGGGCAAGCTTTCATCTGTAGCCCTTAATCAAACACCTCAAACCAAAACCACTCATCGCCTGTTAAGGGCCACACTGGACACCATATGAAAGTAGCTCAAGAAATCCGCGTCGGTAACGTGATCATGCAGGGCAAAGACCCCATGATCGTTTTGCGCACTGAATACAGCCGCGGCGGCCGCGGTGCAGCCACTGTTCGCATGAAGCTGAAAGCTTTGCTCAGCAACATGGGCACAGAGTCTGTGTTCAAAGCCGACGACAAAATGGACCAAGTGATCTTGGACCAAAAAGAGTGCACCTACTCTTATTTTGCTGACCCCATGTATGTGTTCATGGACAACGAATTCAACCAATACGAAGTTGAATCCGAAAACATGGGCGATGCCATGAACTACCTCGAA
>CALEYZ010000068.1 GCA_937928195.1 uncultured Limnohabitans sp. | reverse complement strand
GCGGCTTCTGCGAAGAAAGCTGCCCGGTGGACTCCATCGTCGAGACGCACATCCTCGAATACCACGGCGAAAAGCGCGGCGACCTGTACTTCACCAAGGACATGCTGCTGGCCGTGGGCGACCGCTACGAAAAAGAGATCGCAGCCAACAAGGCCGCGGACGCGCCTTACCGCTGACACGAGACTCCTGAAAGATCTCCATGGACATCCAAACCGGTTTCTTCTACCTCTTTGCTGGGGTGCTGCTGTTGTCGGCCTTGCGGGTCGTGACGGCGCGCAACCCCGTACACGCTGTGCTGTTTCTCATGCTGGCGTTTTCGCAGGCCAGCGGCTTGTGGTTCTTGCTGAACGCCGAATTCCTGGCCATCACCCTGGTGCTGGTGTACCTGGGCGCGGTCATGGTGCTGTTCCTTTTTGTCGTGATGATGCTGGACATCAACATGGACACGCTGCGCCAGGGTTTCTGGCGGCACTTCCCGCTGGCGGCCACGCTGGGCGCGGTGGTGGCTTTTGAAATGGCTGCGGTGCTGATGAGCGGCTTCCGCCTGGCCACACCGGCTGCGGTGGACGCTGCCGAGCAGGCCAACAACGCCAAGGCCCTGGGTGTGCTGCTCTACAGCGACTACCTGATGCCGATCCAGATCGCTGCGGCCATCCTGCTGGTGGCCATGGTGGCCGCCATTGCCCTGACCCTGCGCCAGCGCAAGGACAGCAAGGCCATCGACCCATCCATCCAGGTGCGTGTGAAGGCGCGTGACCGCCTGCAAGTGGTCAAGGTCGAAGTCACCCAAGCTGCACCTGCACCCGTGGCAGAGCCTGCTGCAGAGGAGAAGAAATGATGAGCATCACCCTCGGACACTACCTCTCGATTGGCGCGATGCTGTTCGCGCTGGCTGTGGTGGGCATCTTCCTCAACCGCAAGAACCTGATCGTGCTGCTGATGGCGATCGAACTCATGCTGTTGGCGGTGAACATCAATTTCGTGGCCTTCTCGCGCTACCTGGGTGACATGCACGGACAGGTCTTCGTGTTCTTCATCCTCACCGTGGCCGCCGCCGAGTCGGCCATTGGCCTGGCCATTCTGGTGCTGCTGTTCCGCAACAAGAACAGCATCGACGTCCAGGACCTCAATTCCCTGAAGGGCTGATAAGAACATGTCTGCAACCCTCAACGCAAGCACGCTGCTGGCCGTGCCGCTGGCCCCCCTGGTGGGCTCGGCGCTGGCCGGTGTCTTTGGCACCCAGTTCGGTGGCAACTGGATTGGCCGCAAGCTCACGCACACCCTGACCATTCTGGGCGTGCTGGTGGCTTTCATCATCTCCGCCATGACGCTCAAGAGCGTGATCGACGGCGCCCGCTTCAACGAAACCCTCTACACCTGGATGGTGGTGGGTGGCCTGAAGATGGAAGTCGGCTTCATGGTCGACGGCCTCACCGCCATGATGATGTGCGTGGTGACCTTCGTGTCCCTGATGGTGCACCTCTACACCATCGGCTACATGGAAGAAGACGAAGGCTACAACCGCTTCTTCGCCTACATCTCTTTGTTCACCTTCTCCATGTTGATGCTCGTTATGAGCAACAACATGCTGCAACTGTTCTTCGGTTGGGAAGCCGTGGGCTTGGTGTCTTACTTGCTGATTGGTTTCTGGTTCAACAAACCCACGGCCATTTTTGCCAACATGAAAGCCTTCTTGGTGAACCGTGTGGGCGACTTCGGTTTCATCTTGGGCATTGGCCTCATTGCCGCCTTTGCAGGCACGCTGAATTACACAGAAGCCTTCGCCAAAGCCGCTGACCTCAGTGCACTCACTTTGCCTGGCACCTCTTGGATGCTGGTCACGGTCATTTGCATTTGCTTGTTCATTGGCGCCATGGGCAAATCAGCCCAGTTCCCATTGCACGTTTGGTTGCCTGACTCCATGGAAGGCCCTACACCGATCTCTGCGCTCATTCACGCAGCGACCATGGTGACCGCCGGTATCTTCATGGTGGCGCGCATGTCACCCTTGTTCGAATTGTCTGAAACCGCATTGAACTTCATCATGACCATCGGTGCCATCACCGCCTTGTTCATGGGCTTTTTGGGCATCATTCAAAACGACATCAAGCGCGTGGTGGCTTACTCCACTTTGTCGCAATTGGGTTACATGACGGTTGCTTTGGGCGCTTCTGCATACTCCGTGGCCGTGTTCCACCTCATGACGCACGCTTTCTTCAAAGCCTTGTTGTTCTTGGGTGCGGGTTCGGTCATCATGGGCATGCACCACAACCAAGACATTCGTTACATGGGTGGTGTGCGCAAGTACATGCCCATCACGTGGATCACTTCGTTGCTCGGTTCTTTGGCTTTGATCGGTACGCCTTTCTTCTCGGGCTTCTACTCCAAAGACAGCATCATTGAAGCGGTGGCAGAAAGCCATTTGCCTGCAGCAGGTTTTGCCAACTTTGCTGTGCTGGCGGGTGTGTTCGTCACAGCCTTCTACTCGTTCCGCATGTACTTCTTGGTGTTCCATGGCAAAGAGCGCTATGACCAGAACCCCGAGGCGCACCACGGGCACGATGATCACCACGACGACCACGGCCATGACAGCCACGGTCCGCACGAGTCACCCTGGGTGGTCACTGTGCCTTTGATCATGCTGGCCATTCCTTCTGTGGTCATTGGTTACATGACCATCGACCCCATGTTGTTTGGCGAGTTCTTCAAAGACGCCATCTTCGTTGATGCTGACAAGCATCATGTGATGCATGAGCTGGCCGATGCTTTCCACGGCCCTGTGGCCATGGCCTTGCATGCTGTGAGTACAGCACCGTTCTGGCTGGCTTTGGCCGGTGTGGTGGTGTCTTGGTACATGTACCTGATCAACCCCGCCGTACCTGCCGCCATTGGCCGTGCACTGCGTCCCTTGGTGGTCATCCTTGAAAACAAGTATTTCATGGACTGGATCAACGAAAACATTTTGGCCCGCGGCGCACGCGCATTGGGCAATGGACTCTGGAAAGTCGGCGATCGCACCCTGATCGATGGCTTGCTTGTCAATGGCTCTTGGAAGCTCGTGGGCATGGTTTCAAACTGGTCTCGCAAGCTGCAATCGGGCTACCTCTACCACTACGCCTTGGTGATGATCTTGGGCATTTTCTTGCTCATGACGTACTTCGTCTGGCTCAACAAATAAGGAAGCATCAAAATGAATTTGTTGAGCCTTGCCATTTGGACGCCTATTGCGTTTGGCATTGTTTTATTGGCCTTGGGTCGTGATGAGCAAGCTCGCGCAGTGCGCTGGTTGGCCCTCATTGGATCGATCGTCAGTTTCTTGGTCACGCTGCCTTTGTACAGTGGTTTCAAAGTTGACTCGGCTGCCATGCAGTTTGTTGAAAAAGCGCCCTGGATTGAGCGCTTCAACGTCAACTACCATTTGGGCGTGGACGGTATCTCGTTGTGGTTTGTTATCCTGACTGCCTTCATCAACGTCATCGTGGTGATTGCGGGTTGGGAAGTCATCACCCGCAAAGTGAACCAGTACATGGCCGCTTTCCTCATTTTGTCTGGCCTGATGATCGGCGTGTTTTCCGCGTTGGACGGCTTGCTGTTCTACGTGTTCTTCGAGGCCACGCTCATCCCAATGTATTTGATCATTGGCATTTGGGGTGGTCCTAACAAAATCTACGCAGCGTTCAAGTTCTTCTTGTACACCTTGTTGGGTTCACTCCTGACATTGATCGCCTTGATCTTCTTGTACACCCAGTCGGGCGGCAGCTTTGACATTGCGACTTGGCACAAACTGCCTTTGTCGGCCACGGCACAAAACTTCTTGTTTTTCGCTTTCTTCGCTGCATTTGCGGTCAAGGTTCCGATGTGGCCCGTCCATACGTGGTTGCCCGATGTGCACGTTGAGGCGCCGACGGGTGGCTCGGCTGTGTTGGCGGCCATCATGTTGAAACTGGGTGCCTACGGCTTCTTGCGTTTCTCCATGCCCATTGCCCCCGACGCTGCGCGTGAGTGGGCCACCTTCATGATCGTGTTGTCTTTGGTGGCGGTGATCTATGTCGGCTTGGTGGCCATGGTGCAACAAGACATGAAAAAACTGGTGGCGTATTCATCGGTGGCACACATGGGTTTTGTGACTCTGGGCTTCTTCATCTTTAACCCGCTGGGCGTTTCGGGTGGTTTGGTGCAAATGATTGCCCACGGCTTTGTGTCGGCTGCCATGTTCTTGTCCATTGGTGTGTTGTACGACCGCGTGCACTCCCGTGAAATTGCCAGCTACGGCGGCGTGGTCAACACCATGCCCAAGTTTGCAGCCTTCGCCTTGTTGTTCTCCATGGCCAATTGCGGTTTGCCAGGCACAGCTGGTTTTGTGGGCGAGTGGATGGTCATTTTGGGTGCCGTGAGGTTTGACTTCGTGGTGGGCTTGTTGGCTGCTTCTGCCTTGATCTTTGGCGCTGCATACACCCTGTGGATGTTCAAGCGTGTTTATCTAGGCCCTGTTGCCAATGATCACGTGAAGGAACTCACCGACATCAATGCACGTGAATTCACCATCATGGCCTTGCTTGCCATTGCGGTGTTGTACATGGGCTTGTATCCCAAGCCTTTCACCGATGTGATGGAAGTCTCTGTGGCCAATTTGTTGCAGCATGTGGCTGCTTCCAAATTGCCTTGATCGCCACTGGTCAGCTGAAACTTAAAGATAGAGAGAATTGACATGATTGACTCAACCAGCTGGATGACGGTGTATCCGGAAATCGTATTGCTGGTCATGGCCTGCGTCATTGCATTGGTCGACCTGCTGGTCACAAGCCCTAAGCGCACTGTGACATACGTATTAACTTTGGTGTCCTTGGGTGGTGTGGCATTGCTCAACGCTTGCTATGCCGACGCAGGCCACACGCTGTATGGCTTTGGTCGTTTGGTGGTGTCCGATCCCATGGGCCATTGGCTCAAGTGTTTCGCCACCATCGCCGTCATGGTGACCTTGGTGTACGCACGTCCTTATGCCGCTGATCGCGACATGTTGCGCGGCGGCGAGATTTTCAGCTTGTCTGTGTTTGCACTGCTGGGCATGAGCGTCATGATCTCTGGTCAAAACTTCTTGGTTTTGTACTTGGGTCTGGAATTGCTCACCTTGTCCAGCTACGCCTTGGTGGCCTTGCGCCGTGACAACACCCAAGCCACAGAAGCGGCCATGAAGTACTTCGTGTTGGGTGCCATGGCTTCTGGTTTCTTGTTGTACGGCATGTCCATGTTGTACGGCGCCACGGGTTCTTTGGACTTGGCCACGGTGTTCAAAGTGATCGCCAGCGGTCAAGTGAAGCACCAAGTGTTGGTGTTTGGCTTGGTCTTTGTGGTGGCTGGTTTGGCTTTCAAGCTGGGTGTGGTGCCATTCCACATGTGGGTGCCCGACGTGTACCAAGGTGCTCCGACAGCGGCCACCCTCATGATTGCCGGTGCGCCCAAATTGGCCGCGTTTGCCATTGCCATTCGCATGCTGGTTGAAGGCCTGCTGCCTTTGGCCATTGATTGGCAACAAATGTTGGCACTGCTGGCCATTGCTTCTTTGCTGGTGGGTAACTTGGCTGCTATTGCACAAACCAACCTCAAGCGCATGCTGGCTTACTCCACCATTGCACAAATGGGCTTTGTGCTCATCGGCCTGATGGCCGGTGTGGTGGGCGGCAATGCAGCCATGGGCGCCAATGCCTACAGCTCGGCCATGTTCTACGTGGTGGGTTATGTGCTCACCACCTTGGCCACATTCGGCATCATTTTGCTCTTGGCCCGTCAAGGCTTTGAAAGTGAAGAGATCACCGACTTGGCAGGTCTGAACAACCGCAGTCCTTTGTACGCTGGCGTGATGGCCATCTGCATGTTCTCCTTGGCAGGTATTCCACCCATGGTGGGCTTCTATGCCAAGTTGTCTGTGTTGCAGGCCTTGGTGGCTTCTGGCCACACCGCCGACATCGCACTGGCCGTTTTTGCTGTGGCCATGTCGCTGATTGGCGCTTTCTACTACTTGCGCGTTGTCAAGGTGATGTACTTTGATGAAGCCGTCACTGCGACAACCGTCACAGCAGACACCGATGTGCGTGTCGTCTTGTCTATCAATGGTTTGCTCGTCTTGGTCTTGGGCATCATGCCCGGCGCTTTGATGTCACTGTGCGCTCGCTCAGTGGCCCAAATGTTGGCCAATTGAGCATGTCCGATCAGTCGGATGCACATCTGATTGAAACCAAGCTGAAGAGCCAAGCGCTCTTCAGCGGTTCTTTTCTCCACGCCTTCCTCGATACCGTGGCCTTGCCAGATGGCACGCAGGCTACGCGTGAGTATGTCGTTCATCCCGGCGCGGTGATGATCGTCCCCTTGCTTGAACTGCCTGATCAGCCTCTGCAATTGGTCATGGAGCGACAATTCCGATACCCTGTGAAGCAGGTGATGTTGGAGTTTCCTGCCGGCAAACTTGATCCTCACGAATCCACGCTTCAGTGCGCCCAACGTGAACTGTTTGAAGAGACCGGCTACAGCGCCAAGCAATGGGCAAGGGCAGGGGTGATGCACCCCGTTATCTCTTATTCCACAGAGTTCATTGAAATTTGGTTTGCCAAAGACCTGAGCTTGGGCAAGCAGCAACTTGACCCGGGTGAGTTTTTGGAAGTAATCACCAAAACGCCAGAAGCATTGGAAGAGGCTTGCTTGAAGGGCGAGGTCACCGACGGCAAAACTTTGACTGGGATGTTCTGGCTGCAAAATTATTTGTCAGGACGACATGAACTCAACTGGGTGAATGCGGCATGAAAGTCTTGAACCTTCAATGTGCTGGGATGCACACCTTTGAGGGCTGGTTTGGGTCGGAGGAGGACTATCAATCTCAGCGAGCGCGAGGTTTGGTGGCATGTCCTCTGTGTGCCAACACCGAGGTGCGTAAATTGCCGTCAGCGCCGCGTTTGAATTTGGGTGCCACAGAGCCGCGTTCTAACAAGACAGCAACTCAAGAAGAACCTTCTGCGACCGATGGTGCAGCTTCTTCTGCCGCCAATCTGCCTACTGCACCTACCGCTGAAACTGTCGCTTCCAGTTTGGCGCAAGTGCATCCTGAAGCAGCAGAGATGGTGCAAGAAGCTTGGATGAAAATGGTCAAGCATGTCATTGCCAACACCGAAGATGTGGGGCAAAACTTTGCCGAAGAAGCGCGCAAGATGCACTATGGTGAGTCAGAAGAGCGCAACATTCGAGGGCAAGCCTCGATCGAAGAAACCAAAGACTTGCTGGAAGAGGGCATTGAGGTTTTGCCTCTGCCTGTGCCTGATGCGCTGAAGGGTGGGCTTCAGTAGGCGTTGATTCTTCGTATCTCGTCACCCATTGAATACACCGCTGCCTATTCTGCCTTGATGTTTCTGTCCTTGATGATGACTTTCCATCGCGCAATGTCACGCTCAATGAAAGCTGCCAGTTCAGCATGACCCAGTGGCGCAGGTTCTGCGCCTTGAATTTGCAACTGCTTGGACACCTCAGGGTCCATCACTGCTTTGAGCAAATCTTTGCTGACCTTCTGGGTGATGTCGGCAGGGACTTTGGCTTGGAAGAAGAGGGCATACCAAATTTCGTATTCAAATCCAGTTAGGCCTGCTTCTGAAATGGTGGGGACATCTGGTAAGTTGCGATCGCGTTTCGCGCTGGCGACTGCCAAGGGAATCAGCTTGCCGTTTTTGATGTGCTGAATGACGCTGGGCACAGCATTGATGCCGACCTCCACATGACCTGCCAACATTTCATTCACGGAAGGTGACGCACCCTTGTAGGGGATGTGCACCAGCTTGGTATCGGACATGCCTTGGAACATTTCCATGGCCAAGTGATTGGGACTGCCAATGCCGCTGGAGCTGTAGTTCAGTGTGCCCGGGTGTTTTTTGGCGTGCGCAATCAGATCTTTCACAGACTTGATTTGCAGCGAAGGGTGAACCGTCAAGATGGGCACGTTGATCAACACACGACCCACCGGTGCGAAATCTTTGGAGGCTGAATAGGGCAGTTTGCTGTTGATCAAAGGGCCTGTGACAAAGTTGGAGCCTGCACCCATGACCAAGGTATAGCCGTCGGGTTGTGCGAAGGCGCCTGCTTGCAAGCCTGGCACACCCGGTTTGTTTTCAATGACGACAGGTTGGCCCCAGATGTCAGAAAGTTTTTTGCCTACCACACGCATGGCGTTGTCGGCGGCTGCGCCTGCAGGAAATGGAATGATGATCTTGACGGTTTTTTCTGGATAGCCAGCGTGGGCAAGGGCAAAAAAGGTCAGGCCAGCAATGGCCAGAAGAGATTTGAAATGTGTCATGACGGTCTGTGAAGTGGCGTGCGTTAAGCCTGCAGCAGATGCAGGCTCATTTGCTCGGTGAAGCGTTGGAGGTCTTGTGCAACTTTGGCAAAAGAATCATTCTTGATAAAGCGGTCTTCGTGCATGTACAAAGCGCGGTTGAGTTCAATTTGCAAGCTGTAGCGCCCTTTGGCTGGGTTGGCATATTTGCGAATCAGCTCAGCGCCTTTGTAGGGGTTGTTAATGCCCACTTGGTAACCCAGTGATCTGAAAATTTCTGCCGCGTGTTGCGTGACTTCCGACGAGGACGTGAGTCCATCGTGATCGCTGATCACGATGTCGGGTCTTGGCTTGCCGTTGTCATCGTTCATGGCATTGCCAGTGGACTTCATCGAGTGACAATTCAGGTGCAAGCATTGGCCAAATTGTTGATGCGTACGGTCTATCAGTTGTGCCAATTGATGGTGGTAGGGGTCGTAGCAGGTTTCAATTCGCTGTCGAACCTCACTGATACAAAGGGGGGCTGCATAGATGGGTTTGCCGGGCAGTATCAGTTTGCGAATGAGACCAAACCCTTTTTGTGTTTTGTCGGTCGGCCGGAGTGGTTCGGGCCATGTCTCTGCTAACAAAGAAGGATCGATGTCGTCGCGTGCGCGATTGGCGTCAAGGTAAGCGCGGTGAAATTTGGCAGCCAGCAAGGGCGCTTTGAATTGAACAGCGGTGAGCCACAGTTCATCAACAAAAGCATCCCAGCTGGTGGCCAAATCTTCTGCACTGGCAATGGTTGGAACATCGTCAGGCCATGCGCCCCAGCTGTGGGGGGAGTCAACCACCACGGGGAACTTGCTGGTACCCGCATCGGGTGCGAGCACGTAGAAGTTTGGCGGTGATGATTGAACTTTGGTCAGCATGGGGCAACAGCGGTAAGTTTAGAACTGATGCATGACACCAAAGCCATAGCTGTTGGCAGTGCTATTGGCTTTGTTGGTGTTGCTGATATCTTTGTCTTTGAAGACATACACAGTGCTGCGTTTGCTCAGGAAGTAGCTGTACTCACCCTGGGCTTTTTTGAGCGTACCGTTCTTGTCGGTTTGAATGCTGCGGTCCATGACGTTGAAGGTGACACGGCCTTGCGAGCCCACGGCAGCCGTTGCGCCCAAAATTTTGAACTCCACCGTATCTCGGGTGGTGGCTGTGCCGTTGTACTTTTCATTGCCCATGGCAAAGTAAGGACGCATGAAGCCCAAGTTGTAAGACACAACGCCTTGCACCTTGCTTTTGAAGTCATTGACTTGCAAGCCACCTGTTTTGGCATCCCATGCGTAGCCCATGCCGCCACTGAGTTTGCCATCTGCGTAGTTGGCCGCCAGTTGGTACTGCTTGATATCGGCTTCGCCTTTCAAATTGGCATTGGTGGTGGAGGGCACTTCAGGACCTGCGAAGTTGACACGACCTGCAAAGTTAAAGGCGCCGACGTTGGGTGACTTGTAAGTAAAGGCATTGGAAACGCGGTTGTTGCCGTTCAAGATACGTGTGCCAATGGCGGTGGAGCCAGCATCGTGAATGATCCAGCGCAGGTTTTGCGCCAATTGAGAGTAAAGGGGCGAGCCCGTTGGCGCGCTAGAGTCTGTCCGGCCCATGTTGAAGGTGCCCCATTGACCTTGCAGTCCCACATAGGCGTATCGGAAGTTGGGCGTGACCAAAGAGCCGTCATCTGCATTGATACCCATCTCCAAGCCATAAACGGCTGAATTGCCAGCGCCGAGAGACTCCGTCCCTCGAAAGCCAAGGCGTGAAGTGTTGTCGGTTAACTTTTGCACGCTTGCACCGGGTTTGCCGTAACTGGCATTTGAATTCACTTGCGCTTGTGTTTTGTCAAGACTGACGTCAATGCGACCGTAAATTTGCAAGGCATTGCCGGTGGCGGGTGCTTCGTCTTCGTCGGCCATGGCGGAACCCGTGAAGGTCAACAGGGCGATTGCGGCGCAAATGGCGGATTTGAATGCGCGTGGGTGCTGGAAGTGCATTGGGTTTCCTTTGGTTGTTTCAATAGATAAAACAATGAATTGATTTGAATTTCATTGAGTTAATGGGTAATTTACCTTATAAAAAATCCCAATTCAAATCGAATGTTGTTTTTATGAAATGTTTCAAAGAGTGAAACAATTGCCAATGGCTGACTCCTGAGCGTTTTAAGCGGACAGGTCCGTGCCTGGCTAGAAGACCGAGATGTTGGGGATGGGGTAGAAAAGGATAGATCGCCGCTTAGGCGGAATTTTTCAGTGCGCTGGAAATCAGTGCCGCATAGTGCTGCAGTCTTTCCAAGTATTGACCATGCTGCTCGTCAAATCGAAGCTTGGGGCCAGCCAAGCTGAGTGCGGCCACCACTTCGTTTTGTGCATCGAAAATAGGCACCGCAATGGCCAGCACATCGGGCGTGATTTCGCCATCTGAACTAGCATGACCTTCGCTGATGATTTTGCTCAGCTCTTGGGCCATTTTGCTGCGCTGCGTGATGGTGTTCTTGCTGTACCTTGGCAGCTCTGAGTTGAGCAAAGCGTGCTTTACTTCTGGCGGTGAATAGGCCAGCAACAATTTGCAGGATGCACCGGCGTGCAGTTTTCGGCGACTGCCTGCACCACTTTGCATTTTGGTGGTTCGAGTGCTTTGCCAATGGTCGATGCAAACGCATTCCAAACCATCTCGCACGCGCAATTGCACATTTTCATTGCACTCTCTGCCCAGGGCCAGCAGGTACTGCCGCGCAATGCGCACCAAGGCAATTTGCTCTTGTGCTGCCACACCAATGTACAGCGATTGAATGTCAAGAAAATAACAAGGGCCTGGATTTCTTCGAACTACAAAGTTGCGTTGCTCAAGGGTGAACAAAATACGGAACGCTCGGGCTTTGGTATTGCCAGACAACTTGGCCAACTCCGTGACGCCCAAGCCAGGCTTTTGCGCAACGATGAGCAAAAGCGCCATGGCTTCATCAACAGCGGAGATGGTGTAGTCGGTCATGCTTCAATCATAAGTGCTGACGACGCTAGGTTAGCGCAAAGTTATTGTCCCCCTTAGCGAGGAACATACCAATCTTGCACAGCCGCCACATACCGCTGCACGCCTTCTGCCACACTGGCAGCATCTAGGGCGCCATAAGACAAGCGTTGGTAATTGGCTTCGTGCACTTGCGTTAGGCCAAATGCAAAACCAGGGATGGCCGCTACTTTGAACTTTTCTGTCATGGCTCGGTTGAAGGCAATGGGTTCTGTGCCGTGTGCCAAGCCTGGCAGCTTCATGAGCACATAAAACGCGCCTTGCGTTTGGGGAAACTGTACCAAGTCGCCCAATTCTTCAAGTGCTTGGTAAACAGTTTGACGCACTTTACTCAAAGCCTCCACTTTGGGTTCGACCCAGGGCCGACCTTTTTGCAAAGCTTGCAGTGCCAACAACTGAGAGGGCATGGGTGCGCAAATGAGGTTGGTGTCTTGGACCTTGTTCATGGCATCAAACAAGTCGGCCGGAAACACCACATAGCCTACACGCCAACTGGCCATGCCGTAGTTTTTAGACATCGAGTAGAACGACAAGGTGTGTTTCATGGCGCCCGGAATACTGGCCGGCGAGAAGTGCTTGACGCCTTCGTATGTGAAGTACTCATAGGCTTCGTCGCTAAAGTGATACAGACCGTGCTGTGCGCACAATGCGTTGATGGCACGCAGTGAGGCCTCTGAGTAAACGGCCCCCGTGGGGTTGTTGGGAGACACGGTGACAATGGCGCGTGTGCGGGGCGTGATGGCCGCGGCCATGGCTTCAATATTCAAGCTGAAGTCGTCATGGGTTGGCACAGGAACCGGCACACAGCCGCACATGCGGATGGCCATTTCTTGGTTGAAATAAAACGGCATCGGCAGGATGAATTCATCGCCGGGATCCGCCACGGCCAGCACCGAATTCAAAAAAGCCATGTTGCTGCCAGCGGTCACCATCAGCATGGCATCTGAGCCGAGATCCATGTGGTTTTCTTGTGAGAGTTTGGTTTGAATGGCTTCAACCAATCCCGGATGGCCACTGACACCTAAATATTTGTGCAAGCTGCCGTCACCCATCATGCTGGGCAGGGCTGCAATCGCCTCGGCAGGCGGGCCGTAATTCACCACACCTTGTCCCAAGGAAATAGTGCCGGGGTTGTTGCGGACCAAGGCTGCGATGGTGGGGATGATGGGGGTTTCGACAGTGGCCAGTCTGTGATGAGGGCGAATCATGGTCTTTGTTGTTCAAATGGATTGAACTGTTTGGCGAGAGCGACACTTGGATTAAAGTATCACCATCATGAACAGTTTTGAAACTTGGGGCTCCACCTTGTTGCCCAGCATTGAGTTGCTGGCCACGTTGGCATTTGCATTGTCAGGGATTATGGAGGCAGCGCGCAAACGCATGGACGTGGTGGGGGTCTCTGTGGTGGGGTTTTTGGCTGCCTTTGGCGGCGGTACCTTGCGAGATATTTTGCTTGATCAAAGGCCCTTCTTTTGGGTGGAAAACGAAATTGTCATGTGGGCCGTTCTGGCGTTGTGCATTTTGTCCATCACCTTCATGCGTCAACGGCATTTTGAGCTGACTGAAAAAACCATTCAATGGCCCGACACGCTGGGCTTGGGCTTGTTCACCGCATCCGGTGTGGCCCAGTCCTTGGCCTTGGGCATGTCACCCACTGTGGCGATATTGATGGGAACCATCACGGGCATCTTTGGTGGCGTGTTGCGCGACATCGTTTGCAACGAAATACCTGTGTCATTCAAAGACCATCGTCCTTATGCCCTGTGCTCTGTGGCGGGTGGTGTTGTTTATATCGTGCTGGCGACTGTTGAGTCTGAGCCTTGGTTTTGCATGACAGTGTGTGTCCTGGTGACAGTGGTGTTCAGGGTGCTGGCCATTTGGAACAACTGGATGCTGCCAGCTTGGCGCAAAGACTAATTCTTTTTGAGCAAGGTCCGCTTGCCAAATAAGCTGGCCATCAAATCCGAGACCAAGTAGGCGGTCTTGTTGCGTTCGTCGTAAGCCGGGTTGAGCTCAACAATGTCCAAGCTGCCCAAGCGGCCTGTGTCTGCAATCATTTCCATGCAGAGCTGTGCTTCGCGGTAAGTAGGACCACCTGGTACCGCGGTGCCAACGCCTGGCGCAATACCCGGATCTAAAAAGTCCACATCAAAACTGACATGAAGATGTGTGTTGTCATCGACCCCCATCAGTGCGGAGGTCATGGTGGCGCGCATGCCTTCTTCGTCGATGTAGCGCATGTCAAAAATTTCCAGACCCACGTCGTGTACCAGCTTGCGCTCACCCGCATCCACACTGCGAATGCCAATTTGTCGAATGCACGCTGGATCGATGGCCGGCGATTGGCCACTCAGATGTGTCAATGAAGTTGGTCCCAAGCCGCATAGACACGCCATGGGCATGCCGTGCAAATTTCCACTGGGGCTGAGTTCGGGCGTGTTGAAGTCAGCGTGTGCATCAAACCAGAGTACACGGAGTTTCTTGCTTTGCGTTTTGCAATGTTGAGCTACCGCACTGATAGAGCCAATGGCCACACTGTGATCGCCGCCTAACAAAACTGGAATGCCTTGTTGTTGCGACAGCACACCTTGAACAGCATCAAAGACACGCTCATTCCATTCGGCTACGGACTCTAAGTTTTTGTAGGGACCACTCGAGTCTTTGTACTCGACGGGACCGTGCAAGTTGCCAGTGTCGTGAACTGAGTAGCCCAGTGCATTCAGACTTTGCGAGAGATTGGCCACGCGCAGTGCTTCGGGGCCCATGGAACAGCCGCGGCAACTGGCGCCCGCATCCATGGGGGCGCCAATGAAGACCAGGGAATGAGAAGATCTCATGCCATGCGCACCAAATGGCCAGGTCTTGCCGCTGTGATTTCGCCATGGCGCTGGACTTGCTCACCGGCCACCCACGTGGCCACATAGCCCTCGGCCTTTTGCACAAAACGTTTGCCACCCGCGGGTAAATCGCGAACCAGTTGAGGTAAACCTACACTGAGTTTTTGGGGGTCAATGGCATTGATGTCGGCACGCATGCCCACCGCCAAGACGCCGCGGTCCTTCAGTCCCAGGTAGTTGGCGTTGCGCCGGGTCAGCATTTCGATCACAGTTTCCAAGGGCAGGGTGTCCTTGCCGCGGCCTTGCACCCAATGCGTCAGCATGAAGGTGGTGAAGCTGGCATCGCACACGGTGCCCACATGTGCGCCGGCATCGCTCAGGCCACTCAATGCACGGGGATGGCCCAGCATTTTGCGAACGGTGTCGAGATTGCCTTCGTTGTAATTGAAGATGGGGAAGTAAATCAAGCCGTCGCCATCGCCGGCACTCAAATGATCGTAGATCACCTCCAAGGGTGTGACACCTTTTTGTTTGGCGCGTACCAAGAAACTTTCCATCACGGAAGGTTCGTAATTCAAGGTGGCTTCCAGCGGGAACATGCGGCCACTGATCATGTCGATCTTGGCCAGCAAGATGTCCACCAAGGGCGGAATGGAACTGCCATCGCCCGCCAGTCGTTCGGATTTTTCTGAAAGGATGCGGGCTTTTCTGGCGGGGTCGCGCAAGGCCGCTGCACGCTCGGCCAAAGGCAAGTGCGCCACTTCTTTGTAAGAAGGGAATCCCATGAAAGGATGGAAGCTGGCGTCCAAGCCATTCAAGACACCAATGCCGCGCGCACCGGTTTGCATGAAAAGCGGCAGGCCATTGGCCACGGCTTTTTCAACACGTTCCTGAATGCGCAAGTACTGTTCGCCGCCAGGATCGCGCTGCAACCAAGTGAGGGACAATTTTTTGCCACTGGCCTTGGCCATCGCCTCGACCAAATCAAATTCAGCATCAAACTCTGCCGGACCCTTCATCAGGTTGTAGTCGCTGACCATTTGAACCACGCCGTGCGACAGGCCTTGGAAGGCTTGCGCCAGTCCTGTGAGCTCGGCATGGCTGGCTTCTGCTGCAGGCGTGTCTTTGCCTTCGGAGGTGCGGTGGTTGTCACTGCGGCCCGTGCTAAAGCCCACAGCACCTGCTTCAAGCGCTTCACGCAACAAGGCGCGCATCTGTTCAATGTCTTGTGGCGTGGCAGCTTGGTGCGCCAAGGCACGCTCTTTCATGACGTACATGCGCAGCGGATCGTGCGGCACTTGCACCAAAAAATCGAGGCTGTGCGGTGTGGCGGCCAACGCGTTCATGTACTGCGGGAAACTTTCCCAGTTCCACACAATGCCTTCGTGCAAAGCGGCGCCCGGAATGTCTTCCACGCCTTCCATGAGCTTGACCAAATCGTCTTCTGCACCGGGTCGTTTGGGGGCGAATCCCACACCACAGTTGCCCAAGACCACGGTGGTCACGCCGTGGTAAATGCTGGGCGTGAAGCATTCGTCCCATGTCACTTGCCCGTCGTAGTGGGTGTGCAAATCGACGAAGCCGGGTGTGATCCAGAGGCCTGTGGCGTCAATGGTTTCTTTGGCGGGTTCGGTGATCTGTCCGATGTGGGTGATGCGCCCACCTTGTATACCCACGTCTGCGATGAAAGGTTTTTGGCCAGTGCCATCCACCACGGTGCCGTTTTTAAGCAAGCAATCGAGCATCTTTTCTTCTCCACAAATACGCCAAAGACATGCCACTCACAATGTGCCAAATGCCCCACAGGCTGGCCAATGTCACCATGCCTAAATCACTGTTGAACTGCACTGCAATGATGCCCAGCGCCAAGCCGGAATTCTGCATGCCGCCTTCAATCATCACTGCACGCCGGTCGCGCTCACTCACGCCCATTACCACGCTGGTGATCCAGCCAAAAAACAAACCACTGGCATTGTGCAAAACCACCAGCAACAACGTGGGCAGCAAACCCAAGGTGAGCAATTGACGCTCTTTGATCAGGCCTGCCACGATGAACAGCAGCAGAGCAATCAGTGAAAAGTTGCCAAGGGGCTTGCGAATGCGCTCGGTCAATGCGGGCAAGCGATGCGATGCCAACAAACCCAACGTGAGAGGCACACCCAACAGCAAAAATAAACTGATCCAAATGCCAGACGCATCAATCGACAATTCCTTCAACCACGAAGCCGTTTCCGGGTTGGCCGCCATCATCCAGCTGAAGTTGAACGGCGTGGCAACCAGTGCAATGATGCTGGCCACGGCCGAGATGCTGACCGACAAAGCGGTGTTGCCACGGCCCATGTGCGTCACGACATTGCTGAGACTGCCTCCAGGACAGGCAGCCACCAAAATCATGGCCGCTTCAATGTTAGGCGGCAGGTCGAGCATCAGCGTCGCCGCCCATGTGCCAACGGGCAACAAGATGAACTGAGGAATGAGGCCGCAAATGACCGCCTTGGGTGCTTGCGCGACGCGCTTGAAGTCTTCGAGGCGCAGCTCGAGTGCCACTGAAAAAACCATGGTCGCCAAGACCAAACTCAGGACGATCTGTTGTGCATTCATGTTCAGGACCTTCTGGCCAAGGGTAAATTCAGAAGCAAGTTTTGCGGTTTGATTTTGAGCAGCTGTTGGGTGTCCATGGCCATGGCCAGGTACACCGGTTTGCCGCTCACGTCTTGCCGCATGTCGCTGGCGTTGTCAAAGTTCAATACAAACAAACACAGCATGCGGCGTTGACGGTCTTCGTCAATGCTCTGACCGTTGTACAAGTCGTTCAACATGCTGCTGGCCTGCGCATCCAAACCCACATGCCAGACCCAATGGGCATCTTCAATTTCGCGGGCCGTGGCAATGCGAACGCTGGCACTGGTGAAATGCAAAATCCATCGCTCTAGAACTCGGCAGAATGCATCGATGAGGGGTTGGCCCAAGTTCAGGCAGGCCACCATGTCAAAGCGTTCCGTGCGTTCCCAATAGCTGTCTTCGTTGTTGTCTTGAATGACATCCAGGTCCACACTTCGAAGCGGAATGCCACCTTGCTTGAGCAACTCGCCCACGCTGCCGAAGCCGCTCTCAAGGGCGTGGCGTTCCACAGTTTCGTGGTCGGCGGCCATCACCGAGCCATCGTCCAGGACTGAAATCTTTTGCGTTCTGAACAGCAGCTCTGCAGCGCGCGCCTCCAAAGGCGATGCGTCATGATCCAGTACATGTTGCACCAGCACTTGCGTGATTTGATTCACCAAGATGGGCGGCACATCGACGCCTTGACCTTCGAACAAAGCCCAGTAACTGGCTTCTAGGGTGGGGCGCGCCAAAATGCGGTTGCGAAAACGCAACCAAACGGCCATGTTGTCTGCCGCATCGCGATCTTGCACCAGGGCCAAGTCTGCGGCTTGCAATTCAAGGCGTGGGTTTTCCAGCAAGCGTTCATGAATTTGAATTTCATGCTGGCAGGAGCTTTCAATCGGCGCCAATTCGGGTCGCAGCAGCAAGACCCTGAGAAAATCGTCGGTGACGGTGAGGTGACCCCGCGCGTCTTGTTTCAGTTGTGCATAGCCCGCTTGGGGCCAAAGACTTTGCGCAGCATCACTCATCGTTGAAAGACGTTCAAACTCAAACAGGTTTTTTGCCGCGCGGAATGATGGCCGTGGTTTTTTGCACTGGACGTTCTGTGTCCACCGAGATGGTTTTAGGTGGTGAGGTGTCCTTCTTTGGTTTTTTGGACTCTTTGTTTGATTTTTGTTGACCTTTGGCCATAAGAACACCTTGGGGTAGTTAAGGTCCCAGTTTACGCGAGGCACAATCAATGCCCAAGGCGTCAGGCCATCAGAAGCTGCATATTCAGGGTTTGTCATGACAATATTTCACATTCCTGCCGATGAGGTCGAACTCACGGCCATCCGTTCACAAGGACCGGGCGGCCAAAATGTGAACAAAGTCGCCACCGCCATTCAACTGCGGTTTGACATCCGTGCGTCCAGCCTCCCTTTGGAACTGAAGGCGCGCTTGTTGACGATGCGCGATCACCGCATCACCCAGGGGGGGCTGGTGGTGATCAAATCACAAGCGCATCGCAGCCAAGACATGAACCGAATGGCGGCGCTGCTGCGATTGCACGATTTGCTGGAATTGGCGTCAGTGGTTCAAAAGAAACGCAAAGCCACGCGGCCTACACGCAGCTCACAAGTCAAGCGCGTTGAAAGCAAAGTGAAGCGTGGCCAAACCAAGGCCTTGCGTGGCAAGGCAAATTGGGATTGATTCAGCGTCTTTTCTAACGCTGTTTTATCGCCTCAGGTTTCAACGCAGCGATGCAGCCAGTTGCGCATCTGCCCATGCCAGCGCTTGCGGCAATACGTCGTCGCCATCGGCTTGCAGGACCTGTCGGTGCGGCATGCTGCGCAGCCAGGTCAGTTGTCGCTTGGCCAATTGCCGCGTGGCAAACACGCCGCGATCGCGCAACTCGGCCATGGGCAAGTTGCCGTCAAGGGCTTCCCAGGCTTGCCGATAACCGACACAGCGCATCGAAGGCAGGTCGATGTTCAAGTCACCCCGTGCGCGCAAAGTTTTAACCTCGTCTAAAAAACCGTGCGCCAACATCTCGTCAAAGCGTTGTTCAATGCGCTTGTGAAGCCAACTGCGATCGAGTGGCTCTAAGCTGAGCATGGGCACGTTGAGAAAACTTAGAGTGTCTTCAGTTCCAGGGTGATCAGTGGTGTCGTCGCCCATTGCGCCATCTTGCACCGCTTGTGCTGCATTTCGATGGTGCTGAAAACTCGACAAAGCCTGGCCCGATATTCTGAAGACTTCCAGCGCACGCGCAATGCGCTGGCTGTCACCGGGCGCCAGTCGCGCGGCAGTGATGGGATCGACCACTTGCAGCTGCGCGTGCAAAGCGGGCCAGCCGGCCACTTCGGCCTCTGCTTGAATCTGGGCTCTGATGGCGGGGTTGGCTGCCGGCATGTCGCTCAGGCCTTCGAGCAAGGCCTTGAAATACAGCATGGTCCCGCCCACCAGCAAGGGGACTTTGCCGCGATTTGAAATGTCTTTGACGCACGCCAACGCGTCACGTGCAAATTCGGCCGCACTGTAGGCTGTGAGCGGGTCGCGAATGTCAATCAGGTGATGCGGTACGGCAGCCAGCTCTTCAGGTGTGGGTTTGGCGGTGCCAATGTCCATGCCTTGGTAGACCAAAGCAGAATCGACGCTGATGATCTCTGCGCCGCCGCGCGCCTCTAAATGCGCTGCAAGGGCAAGCGCCAAGCCTGTTTTGCCGCTGGCAGTGGGGCCGGCAATGGCCAGTGCGCGAACTTTCATGTTGACCGTACGGTGTTCGTTGTCTGTGAGGCCTTGGACACGTGTGGCGCCTTGGGCAATGGAATTTTGCGCACCGCAAAACTGCCAATCACGGCCAAACAGGTGGCGGCCAGCATGATGCCTTGTGCCATGGCCATCAAGGGGTCGGCCATGTGCGTGCCAATCCAAGTGCCCATGCCAAAGGCCACGAGCATCATGGAAAAACCATTCAAGGCCGATGCGGTGCCTGCCATGTCAGGGAAGGGGGCAATGCAGCCACTTTGACCACACGGTTGGTGCACGCCATGCGCCAACAAGAAAATATTCACAGGCAGCATCACGGCCCAAGCGCCAAACCAAGATTGTCCGGGGCCAATACAGGCGACCAAGAGCATCAATGCACCTGCAAACAAGCTCAACAAGCTGGCCCAGAACACGCAAATTTGCACGCTGATGCGCAGCAACAACCAGCGGCAAATGAAGGTGCCAACGATGTAAGACAGCGACATGGAAAACATCAGCAAGCCGTACACCGTTTTGCTGAGCCCCATGCTTTGCGTGAACACAAAGGAGGAGGTGGCCAAGAACGTGAAAAGTCCGGCAAACGAGGCTGTCGATAAAGCACTGTAGGCTTGGAACGTGGGGTTGCGAACGATGTGCTTCACAGCGTGCAACAAGCTTCGGGCTTGCAGTGCATTCGGGTTGCGTTGCAACAGACTTTCTTCAAAATAAAAATAGATCAACGCGCCAGTGGCCAGCGCAAACAAGACCAAACTGCTCAAGGCCCAACGCCACCCTAGGAGGTCTGTTAAAAAACCGCCCACAGGCACGCAGGTGCAAGCAATCACGCCCAAACCGGAAAGCGCTTGCGACATCACTTTGGCGCCTTGCACGGGTTCGTACAAATCGCGCACCACGGCACGCGCTGCCATGACACATGCGCCCATGGCCACACCTTGCAGGGTGCGCGCGACGATCAGGGTTTCAATGCTCGGTGTCAAGGCGCAAGCGATGGCCGATGCGGTGTAGACCGCAATGCCGCCCAGCAAGACGGGGCGCCGCCCCCATTTGTCAGACAAAGGCCCCCAGACCAATTGCGAGGTGCCAAAGGCCAAGAGCAATGCGGTCAGTGTCAGTTGCGCTTGCACCATGCTGGCGCCAAAGCCTTGCGTCAAGGCGGGCAGGGCTGGCAAGTACAGGTCGGTGGTGACAGGCTGAAGGCCCAAGAGCAAGGCCAATAACAACACCGTCATGGCCTGACTGCGCGAAGGCGTGGGCGTGGTGCCAGACATCAGCGACCTCGCAAAAACAAAGCGTCTAATTCACGCATGCTGACTTGGCGCCAAGTCGGGCGGCCATGGTTGCATTGGTCGGAGCGCTCGGTGGCTTCCATCTGGCGCAGCAGTGCGTTCATTTCATCCAAAGTCAGTTTTCGGTTGGCGCGCACGGCGCCATGGCAGGCCATGGTGGCCAAAATTTCGTTGTGTGCACGTTGTACCACCGTGGCTGCGTCGTGCTGGGCCAACTCGGCCAACACACTGCGGGCCAGCTCGACAGCGTCGCCTTGTGCCAGTGAGGTGGGCACTGCGCGGACCGCCAAAGTTTTGGCTGACAGGGCCGACACTTCCAGGCCCAGTTGATGGAGGACTTCGGTGCAGTTTTCTGCTGTGGCAATTTCTTGGGGGGTGGCCGCAAACGAGGCGGGAATCAAAAGCGGTTGGCTGGTGATTTGGGTGGTGTCGAGTTGTTGCTTGAGGCGCTCATACACAA
>CALEYZ010000067.1 GCA_937928195.1 uncultured Limnohabitans sp. | reverse complement strand
GGTACTGATTCAGTGCCCCAACAGGTGGGCTGATCGACATGTCGTTGTCATTCAAAATGACCAACAACTTGCAGTCTTCAACGCCAGCGTTGTTCAAGGCCTCAAAGGCCATGCCGGCCGTCATGGCACCATCACCAATGACAGCGATCGAATGACGTGACTCACCTTTTTGGCGTGCAGCAATGGCCATGCCCAAAGCCGCAGAAATACTGGTGGAGGAATGCGCTGTACCAAACGTATCGTATTCACTTTCATCGCGACGTGGAAAGCCCGACAAGCCACCCAACTGGCGCAGTGTGGGCATGCGCTCACGACGTCCCGTCAAAATTTTATGCGGGTAAGTTTGATGACCCACATCCCACACGATGCGATCTTCAGGTGTATTGAAGACGTAATGCAAAGCCACCGTCAGCTCCACAGTACCCAGGTTGGAACTTAAATGGCCACCCGTTTTCGACACGTTGTCGAGAACGCATTGCCGCACATCAGCAGCCACTCGCGGCAAATCGCCACGCTGCAATTGGCGCAGATCAGCGGGTGAATGAATCGATTCAAGCATGTTAGTTTTTCCGTTCCACCACTTGGCTTGCCAAGGCGCGCAATGCAGCCGTGGCGGTGGCGCTCAAACCACTGGCATTCAATGCGGCCAGGGATTCTTCATGAAGTTGTTCTGCCAGTTGTTGGGCTTTGACCAGCCCCAGCAATGAGACATAAGTGGGCTTGTCTGCGGCGGCATCTTTGCCAGCTGTTTTGCCCAGCGTGGCAGAGTCTGACGTGACATCCAAAATGTCGTCGACCACTTGAAAAGCCAAGCCCAAGGCCTGCGCAAATTGCGACAAGGCATCGGCCACCACCGTACTGGGTTTGCCAGCACTGACAGCCCCCAGCTGCACACTGCACAGCAACAATGCACCTGTTTTAAGGCGATGCATTTGGCGCAATTGCGCTTCTGTCAAAGGCAAGCCAACGCTGGCCAAGTCGATGGCCTGACCGCCAGCCATACCTTGGTAGCCGGCCGCTCTGGCCAACAAGCCCACTTGCAAAGCTTGGACTTGCAAATCGGTACTGCCATCCAAAGGCGTGAGGTATTCAAATGCCAAGGCTTGCAAGCCATCCCCCACCAACAGGGCTTGCGCCTCGCCGTATTTCACATGAACGGTGGGCTTGCCACGGCGCAACACATCGTCGTCCATGCAAGGCATGTCGTCGTGCACCAAAGAGTAGGCGTGGATCAATTCGACCGCACAGGCTGCTCGAAATGCGGCAACGGTTGCAGGCTGATCGGACACGCTGACCGCTTCCAAATCCACGCCCACGGCTTCAGCTGCGGCCAAAACCAACAAGGGGCGCAGACGTTTGCCGCCATCGAGGACGGCGTAGCGCATGGCCTCACCCAAACCTGCGGGGGCCTGGCCATCGATCCCTTGTTTTAAAAGTTGTTCAACCTGTGCCAGTCTGGCATCTGACCAAACTTTGAAATTGAAAGCGCCACCGAATGATTCACTCATACGCCATCCCAAGGTTTCAGACTGCCCTCGTCTAAAACACTGATTTGGTTTTCAATGGCCGCCAAACATTCACGGCAATAGGCCAGCAAAGTAGCGCCGCGTTGGTAATGGGTCAGCAATTGGTCCAAAGGCAATTGCCCAGACTCGAGTTTGGCCAGCAACTGCTCAAGTTCTTGAACCGCCTCTTCGTAGCTTTCAGGAACGGCCTGAGTGGCCTGCGCTTTGGCTGAGGAGGAAGTGGCTTTGGGCATGGCTTGGTCGATCTAAAGAATGGCATTTTAGGGCGTCTTCACCCCGAAATTGCTGACCAGAGGGTACAATTGCCCTTCATCGCGGACTTCGGTCCGTTTTTTTCGCGGTCAGCCCCCAAAGCCCCGCATTGTCCCTGCCCCTTCATAGGGGGAGTCTCTAGGTCAGGTCACCCATGTCTGATTTAAGTCTTCAACTGCAGCAGGCCGCAAGCCAACTACCAGTTTCAAGCTACTTTGATGATGCGCTGTTCCAGCGCGAGCTGAAAAGCATTTTTCAGCAAGGCCCCAAGTATGTGGGTCATCAACTGTCCGTTCCCGACATCGGGGACTACCACGCCCTGCCCCAAGAAGCTGGCGGACGCGCTTTGGTGCGCTCCGAACGTGGCGTCGAATTGGTCTCTAACATTTGCAGACACCGCCAAGCCGTGATGCTGCAGGGCAGAGGTTCACTCAACACCCAGCAAAAAGGCAGCGCCGGCGGCAACATTGTGTGCCCCCTGCACCGCTGGACTTATGCCCCATCAGGCGACCTGTTGGGCGCCCCCCATTTTGCACAAGACCCCTGCCTGAACCTTCAAAACTACCCCCTGCGAGAGTGGAACGGTTTGCTGTTTGAAGACAACGGCCGCGACGTGTCTGCCGACTTGGCTGGCATGGGCCCCCGCGCCGCCCTCGATTTCACAGGTTTCAAACTCGACCATGTTGAGATGCACGAGTGCAATTACAACTGGAAGACTTTCATCGAAGTCTATTTAGAGGATTACCACGTTGAGCCCTTCCACCCTGGTCTGGGTAATTTCGTCACCTGCGATGATTTGAGTTGGCAGTTCCAAAAAGAGTTTTCAGTGCAAACCGTTGGCATCGCCAACCGCTTGGGTAAATCAGGCAGCCCCGTTTACAAGCGCTGGCAAGAACAGCTCATGCAATACCGCCAGGGTGCCGTTCCTGATTACGGCGCCATTTGGCTGACCTACTACCCTCACATCATGGTGGAGTGGTACCCCCATGTGCTGACAGTCTCGACCTTGCACCCCATCAGCCCCGAAAAAACGCTGAACATGGTGGAGTTTTATTACCCCGAAGAAATCGTGGCGTTTGAGCGTGAATTTGTGGAAGCGCAGCAAGCGGCGTACATGGAAACATGCATCGAAGACGATGAAATTGGTGAGCGCATGGACGCTGGACGCAAAGCCTTGCTCAAGCGAGGCGACAACGAAGTCGGCCCCTATCAAAGCCCCATGGAAGATGGCATGCAGCATTTCCATGAGTGGTACAGACGAAAAATGGGCAACGCCCTGAGCGACTGAAACGCATGCAAGCACTCTGGATGGTTCTGGCTTCACTGTTCTTCTCATCCATGAGTGTGTGCGTCAAATTCGCAGCCACGCATTTCAACACTTTCGAATTGGTTTGTTATCGTGGTGCCATCGGCACCTTGATCATGGCCGTGGCTTGCCATCGCAAAGGAATTTCTCTCAAAACGCCCGTGCCCAAAATGCACCTTTGGCGTTCTGTGGTGGGCGTCACATCTTTGGCGGCATGGTTTTATGCCATTGCGTATTTGCCTTTGGCCACCGCCATGACTCTGAACTACATGAGCGGTGTGTGGGTGGCGGCATTTTTGGTGGGCAGCACCATTTGGGCAGGGTCCATGCAAAACGCCAAACAACAAATTCCCGTGGCGATGACCGTACTGGTGGGCTTTGCTGGCGTGGTCATGATTTTGCGCCCCACCTTTGAGCAAAACCAAATTGTTGCAGGCCTGGTAGGCGTGTCCTCCGGCGTGATCGCCGCCATGGCCTATTTGCAGGTTGCCGCATTGGGCCGAGAAGGTGAACCTGTCGAGCGCACCGTTTTTTACTTTTCTTTGGGCGCCACCGTCTCCGGCGCTCTTTGCATGCTCTTGACCGGCACCAGTGAATGGGTCTGGCCACAAGCTTGGCTGCTCATTCCCATGGGCATTTTGGCTGCGTTGGGCCAATGGTGCATGACAAGAGCCTACAACGATGGTGCCACCATGGTGGTGGCCAATTTGCAATACGCCGGCATTGTGTTTTCGGCCTTGTTTGGCCTGTTTTTATTTGGCGACCAAATCCCTTTCATTGGCTGGGCTGGCATTTGTGTCATTGTGCTCAGTGCCATTGCCGCCACGGCACTGCGCGCGCGGAGTACTGTGACACTGCCCGTTGAAGATCATTGACTTAAATAGGAAGTCTCTTATGTACACCACCCTCATTTCTGTTCAGCAACTGAAAGAGCTGCAAACTTCTGGACAAGCGTTCATGGTGTTTGATTGCAGCTGTGATTTGATGAAACCCGAAATGGCCGATGTGATGTTTCAGACGGCACACATTCAAGGGGCACAACAAGCGCACTTGGACCGCAACCTCAGTACGCACGAAGCCTCGGCCGTCAATGGCGGGCGACACCCGTTGCCAGCACGTGAATCTGTGGCGGCTTGGCTCAGCAGCCTTGGCTTTCAAAATCACATGCAAGCAGTGGTGTACGACCGCAACGGCGCCAACTACTGCGGCCGTTTGTGGTGGATGCTGAAGTGGCTGGGTCACGATGCTGTGGCGGTGCTCGATGGTGGCTTGCAAGCATGGCAAGCCGCAGACGGCAAAGTGGAAGCCGGCCTTGCTGCATTGACTCACACGCCCTCTACATTTGCGCTGAAACCGGCTTTGCGTGAATGGCTCAGCACAGCAGAACTGGCACCCCAAGTCGGCCATGCCAACCTCACCCTCATCGATGCGCGGGGGGCTGCGCGCTATCGCGGCGAAATGGAACCGATTGATCCGGTGGCAGGTCACATTCCGGGTGCGTTGAACCGTCCTTTCAATGAAAACCTCACTGCGGATGGATTTTTCAAATCGCCTGAGGTGTTGCGCGCCGAGTTTGAAAAAGTTTTGGCAGGCCGACCTGCGTCGACTGTCGTGCATCACTGCGGCAGTGGCGTCAGTGCGGTTCCCAACATATTGGCCATGGAATTGGCTGGCTTGGGCATCACCCGCTTGTACCCCGGCAGCTGGAGCGAGTGGTGCAACACGCCCGGCCTCACCTGCGCAAAGTCCTGAAAATCAAGGGCAAATCAAGCGCCAAATTGTGCGCGCCTAAGCCGATCAATGAAGGCTTGAAGAATGGGCCAGCATGCTCACGCCGCTGACCAAAACAATGCCTGACACAAGCCACACAATTTGCGCAGCAGTTTCTTGCGAGCTCAAACGTTTTTGCAGTTGCGGTATGAGATCGGCCAGCGCCACATAAATGAAACTGCTGCTGGCAATGGTGAGCATGTAGGGCAGCAGCCCGTTCAATTGGTCTAGCAAGGCATAGCCTGCAACGCCCCCCAAAGCCGTGATGGCGCCCGCCAAAGTTACTTTCAGAATGGCTGTTTGGCGACTGCCTGAGCCTTCGCGCAGAACCACCAAATCGCCCATGTGGTGCGGTACCTCATGGGCCAGCACAGCCAAGGCCGCCACGATCCCCAAACGCAAATCCACCATGAAAGCCGAAGCGATCAAGACGCCATCGCCAAAACAATGAACGCTGTCACCCGCCAAAATAGCCCAGCCACCTGCCAAAGTTTGAGTGTCCGCAGCAGCGTGATGTGATTCGAATTCAGCATGGGCATGACCGTGGTCATGCGCTTCTGCAAGGCTGTGTTCATGGTCGGCAACCCCATCGTGAGGGCCATCGTGAGGGCCATCGTGAGGCCCATCGTGAGGTCCATGGTGATGTCCATGGTGATGTCCATGGTGATGCCCATGATGGTGTTCGTGGCCATGGTGCCAAAGTTCAGCTTTGTCGAGCAAGAAGAAGAACAACAAGCCAAACAGCAAAGTGACAAACAGGTTGTGAGGTTCCACACCGGCTTCAAAGGCTTCAGGCAAGAGGTGCAAAAAAGCAGTCGCAAGCAAAGCACCCGCAGCCAAGCTGAGCATGTGCTGCGTATAGCGGCTCACAAGGCCAAAGCTCAGCCAAGCCGCCAGCCAAACGCTGCCGATGCCAGCGGCCAAGGTGCCCAACAAAATTGCCAAAAGAGTCATGCAAATTCCTACGCCCAGAAATGCACTGGGCACAGCCCAAATTATGCCTGTGCGCTGGCACACTGACTCACGCCATCAGTTGGCTTCGTGAATCACCACATCCACAGGCTCTCCCCAGAGTTCAGCCTGCGCTTGCAAATGGTGGATGGGCATGCGTGCCCAGTCACCTCGGATGTAACCCAGGGCCACCATGGCTCCCGCTTCGTAGCCCCAACCTGCGGAGGTAATTTCTCCGACAAATTGCCCCTTCACATTCAAGGGCTCACCACCCCACAAATAGTGCTGTGGATCTTTGGCCACAATTTTGACCAGCTTTTTGTCCAAGCTCACGCCCTGATTTTTCCGCTCGAGCAATGCCTTTTTACCTTTGAAATCTGCAAGCTTGTCCAGTTTGACGCCCGCCCACAAACCCGCTTCAAAAGGTGTTTCGTCGGGTCCCATTTCGGCACCCCACGCACGCCTTTGACGTTCAATGCGCAGGGCATCCAAAGCGTAATAGCCTGCATCACGCAAGCCCAAGTCAAGCCCTGCTGCTTGCAAAGTCAGGTACACGTGCCGCGTCATTTCAACGGGCACATACAGCTCATAGCCTGGCCCGCCCACGTAGCTCATGCGGGCGGCCCGTACTTTGGCATGGCCCACATCCACTTCTCGAGTGTGTGCAAACGCCAAGCTGGCAGGCGATAAATCATCAGGACACACCCGCGACATCAACTCGGCCGCACGTGGCCCCATCAAGGACAGCACACAGTACTGCGCCGACACATCGTTGATGGACACACGCATCGCCGACGTCACATGGCGTTGCAACCAATCGAGGTCGCGCGTGGTTTGCCCAGAACCCGTCACGATCATGAAACGGTCCGAGGCCAAGCGAATCACCGTGAGGTCGCTCTCAAAACCACCCCGGTCGTTGAGCAAGGGCGTGTAGACCATTTTGCCAATGGCCACATCGACGTCATTGGCGCACATGTATTGCAAGAAACTCAGTGCGTCGGGGCCTTGCACCCACAATTTAGAGAAAGAACTTTGATCGTAAAGCGCCACCGCTTCTCGTGTGGCTTTTTGCTCTGCTTGCATCCATGGCAACCAGTCGGGTGTGTCCAGCGTATCGCGGGCAGGCGCCGCATCTGCAGGCTTGAAATAGTTCACACGTTCCCAACCATTCTTGCTGCCAAACTCGGCACCTTTGGCAGCCAAGATGTCGTAGAGCGGTGAACAACGCAAGGGCCTGACCGTTTGCAATTCTTGACGCGGCCAGCGCATGGCATAGTGCAGACCCAAAGTTTCTGCCGTTCGTTCAGACAGTGCTTTTCGGTTGCCTGTGAAAGGTCCAAAGCGACGCACATCCACATCCCACAAATCGACACTGGGTTCACCGCCCACAATCCATTCGGCCATCAATCGGCCTGCACCCCCCGAGTTGGCAATGCCCGCTGAATTGAAACCCGCGCACACAAAATAATTGCGAACTTCAGGTGCTTCACCCAAAATGAAATTGCCATCAGGCGTGAAACTCTCAGGGCCATTCAGCAGCATTTTGACCTTGGCAGTCTCTAGGCAAGGCGTGCGTTGAATGGCGTTTTGCATCAGAATTTCAAACTGGTCCCAGTCTTCGCCCAAGAGTTCAAACTGGAAGGTCGACGGAATAGGATGCACATTCCAGGGTTTGGCCACAGGCTCAAAACCGCCCATCACCAAACCACCCACTTCTTCTTTGTAATAGATGTAGCCATCGGGGTCGCGTACCACGGGCCACATAGGGTGAATGCCCTCAATCTTGTCGGTCACGATGTAGAAATGCTCAGCTGAATACAAGGGCACATTGACGCCCGCCAGCTGTCCAAATTGACGCGCCCATTGCCCCGCGCAATTCACCAAGATGTCACACTGAATGTCACCTTGTTTGGTTTTGACGCCTTTGACGCGGCCTTCGTGTAACGCCACACCCGTCACTTCGATGTCTTCGACAATCTTCACCCCTTTTTGGCGCGCCCCCTTGGCCAAAGACATGCACAAATCGGCAGGATTGGCTTTGCCGTCCCCAGGAATCCAAATGCCGCCCACCAGATCATCGGTGCGCAGCAAAGGCGCACGTTCACCCACTTCTTGCGGCGTGATTTCATGCACTTCCACACCAAAGCTGCGCGCCAATGCAATTTGTTTGCGCAATACTTTCATGCGTTCGGGCGTGCGCGCCACGTTCACACTGCCGCATTGTTTCCAACCTGTGGCCAATCCGGTTTCGGCCTCTAGCGTTGAATAAAGTTCAATGCCGTACTTGCTCATGCGCGTCATATTGCGGTTGGGACGCATTTGCCCCACCAAACCTGCAGCATGCCAAGTGGTGCCGCTGGTTAACTTGCCCTGCTCCAACAAAACCACATCGGTCTGTCCCAGCTTGGCCAAGTGATAGGCCACTGAGCAACCGGCAATGCCACCGCCCACAATCACAATTTTGGCTTGCGTTGGAAACTGTTGTGTTGCCATGATTGAATCCTGTTTGCTTTAACCCAGTCGAAGTGCAGCCACGCCCGACAAAATGGCCACCGTGCCAGCGACTCTTTGCCGCGTCCAGACCTCTTTCAAGAACCAAGCGCCTATGAGGGCCGCAAAGAACACTGAGGTTTCACGCAATGCGGCCACCATGGCCACTGGCGCCACAGTCATGGCCCACAGTGCAATGGAATACGAGCCGATGGAGGCCAGCGCACCGCCCATGGCCACCGGCCAACGCGTGCGCACGTAGGGCCACACTTGGCCTTTGCGCTGCATGAACACCAAGGCCGCAAAGGGCCAACCATCCAGCACAAACAACATGCTGACATACTGCACCACATGGCCTGAACTGCGTGCACCTTTGGCATCAATCACGGTGTAGATGGCAATCATGATCGCATTGCTTAAGGCAAACACAATGGCTTTGCGATGAGACCACCAAGCTTTGGTAAAGCCAAGCAGCAAGACACCGCCGCAAATGCAAGCCACACCCACCCATGCCAATGGCGACAAGGCTTCCCCAACCCAACCCATTGAAGCAATGGCCACCAACATAGGGGCGGTGCCCCGCATCAACGGGTACGTGAGACCTAAATCGCCATGCTTATAGGCACCCGCCAAAGCGAAGTAATACCCCACATGCACCACCAATGAGCCCAGAATGTAAGGCCAAGACTCCGATGGTGGTGGCCCCACATACCAACACACTGGCATGGCCAGCAAGGAACACAGCACATGAATGAGCGCTGTGTCCAAAGTTTTGTCAGTACTGGCTTTGACCAACGCATTCCAGCTGGCATGCAGCAGCGCGCCAAACAGCACGATGAAAAGAACTGTCCACGTCATACGCAGCTCAAGCACTCAAAGCGCAACGCCTTGCGATTTGCATGTAGTGCGAAAGTCCAGGGGTTTGGAGTGTGGGCTGCTTGGCCAAGTCATCCCACAAACGCAAACGCACAGCATCGGTTGCACCAGGCTCAGCAATGAACCGCTCGGCTTCTACTTTTGAAAAAATACCGCCTTGCAGCTTCAAGCTGCGCTTGGAGTCTTCAGACAAGCTCTCGTAATACTCGGGCCGTGCTGCACACAAATAGCGCTTGGCGTCGACATGTCGCTGGATGGCGTCAATCACGGCATCAGAAAACAAGCCACGCAAAAATGGCACCACACGGTACTGGTGCACATCGTCCACACCGTGCAAGCTGGGTGTATCGCCTAGGTCATGGAGCAAATGGCCAAGATCATGCAGAAATGCGGCTGTCACCAACTCATCGTTCGCGCCCTCCATTTCGCCCAAGTAGCCAGACTGGAGTGCGTGTTGGAGCATGGTCACTGGCTCGCCGGTGTATTGCTCATGGCCTTTTTTTTCAAACAATTTTTCGATGTCGTCTAAGCTTAAAGCCATGTCTGTCCTGAATCAATTTGAGTAAGAAAAGTCAGTCAGACAACAAGTCTGGTTGCTTCAATCGGGTACTGGTGAGGGCCCCTGCCTGTTCCAAAATGGGATAAGCGATGGAGCAAATGTGTGAGTTGATGCGTTTCAAATCGCTGATCAAATCGATGTGCAAGGAGCTGGTGCCAATGCTTTGCGGTGTGTTTTCTTGCAGACGTGCCAAATGACGGCTGGCATATTCGTGCTCCAAGTTTCTGAACTGAACTTTTTGTTCTAGCAGTGTCTGCGCATTGCGCACACCGCCATCCAGGAACACACTCATGCCCAATTGCAAATTGGCCACCAAGCGCTGGTGTAAATCTTCAATTTCAGAAAAACCTGCTTCAGAAAACTTACGTCCTTTGGCGATCTTTTTGTCTTCGATGTCTTGCAGGACACGCTCAATGATGTCGCCAACCTGCTCCATGTTGATGGCAAACGACATGATGTCGGCCCAGCGCTGTCCTTCTCTTTGTGACAAAGCTTCGCGCGAAATTTGCGTCAAATAAAACTTGATGGCGGAGTACAAATCATCCACACCATCGTCCATTTCACGCAATTTGGCCGCCAGTTGCGCATCGTCGTTTTGAATCACCGGCACAATGCCGCGCAGCATGGTCTCCACCACATCGGCTTGGTGCAGAGCTTCGCGCGCTGCGCAGGCAATGGCCAATGAAGGCGTGCTAAGCGCTGTAGGGTCCAAGTATTTGGGTCGAACTTTGTTACTGTCAACTTGGGCAGAAGGCAAATACTGCGTCAGCCAATCACCGAGCTTGCCCGTGAACATCACCATGGAAAGCGACAACAGCACATTGAACAAGAAGTGGAAGCTGACCACTGCATCAAAGCCCAAGGCTTGAATGTCATCCGCCGCGGGAATATAAAAACTCAAGAAGGGAATGGCCAAGGCGCAGCCAACGCCTTTGAACAACAAATTACCCATCGGCACCCGACGCACTTCGGCAGGCGACTTGGACATGGTAAGGAAGGCCAGCAAGCCACTGCCTAAATTGGCACCCAACACCAAACCCAAAGCCATGGGCAGTGAAACCACTTGCGTTTGACACAAGGTGGCCGTCAGCAGCACCATGGCCAAACTTGAATAAGAAATGACTGTCAGCAGTGCGCCGATCAAAATCAAAATGACAGGATCGTTGGGCAAGACACTGAGCAAGACGTGCATGCCGTTGGACTGCGTGATGGGCCGGGTGGCCTCCACAATCAGATGCAATGCCAAGGTCATCAATCCCAGGCCAATCGCCACACGGCCCCAACGCCCCCAAGTGTTGTTTTGATTCGCCACGAAAACGGCCACCCCCACCACAATCAACAAGGGGGACAGCCAACTCAAGTCGAAAGAAAACATCAAGGCCATGAGACTGGTGCCCACATCAGCGCCGAGCATCATGACCAGCGCTGTTGAAGTGAGAAAGATTCCCTGCCCCACAAATGAGCTGACGATCAAACAGGTCGCCGTACTCGATTGCAGCAAGCTGCTAACACCTACACCCGACACAAATGCCCAAACGGGTTTCTTGACACCACTCGCCAGCAACTCACGCAATGACGCTCCCAAAACTCGCAAGATGCCCGTTCGCACGGTGTGTGTCCCCCACACCAACAGTGCAATCGCTGCCAACAAGTTCAGAAGGTTGTGCATGTGTTACGCCCAGGGCATTGAGTAAGTTTTGATGTTGGTGAAGCTCTTCATGGCTTCTTGCACGCCTTCTTTGTAGCCCAAGCCAGAGTCTTTGATGCCCCCAAAAGGCGTGAGCTCCAAACGGTAGCCGGGTACTTCGCGCACATTGACGCTGCCCATTTGCAACTCATTTACAAAACGCACGATGTAATCCATCCGGTTGGTGCACACCCCACTCGACAAACCATAAACCGTGCCATTGGCAATTTGAATGGCCTCATCGATGTTGCTGAACTGAATAATGGGCGACACGGGCCCAAAAGTTTCCTCTTTGACCAGCAGCATTTCGGGGCGCACTTGGTCAAGCACCGTTGGCGAATACAAAGCACCACGGCGTTGGTTGCCCACCAACAAGCGGGCACCGTTGGCAATGGCATCGTTGACGCGTGACTCGAAGAACTTGGCCGCCGCTTCGTCAATCACCGTGCCCATCAAATTGTCTTTGTCAGAAGGATCGCCGTAAGTCCAAGCTTTGGTTTTTTGCACCACCAAATCAGTAAAGTCTTTGGCAACGGCTTGATGCACCAGCATGCGCTTGACCGCCGTGCAACGTTGACCCGAATTTTTGTAAGAGCCTTGAACTGCCAAATTGGAGGCTTCTTCTAGATCGGCATCCTCCATGACGATGAGCGGATCGTTGCCCCCCAACTCCAACACAATCCGACGGTAACCGGCTTTGTCGGCGATGTACTTGCCAATGGCCACACCACCTGTGAAAGTGATCAAGTCGACCGCTGGGTGCGTCAACATTTCATCGGCAATTTCTCGCGGATCACCCGTGATGACGCTCAGCATCTCGGGTGGCAAACCTGCTTCATACAACAAGTCTGCAAAATAAATGGCCGAGTACGGCACCTTCTCTGAAGGCTTGAGTACCATGCGATTGTTGGTGGCCACACTGGGAATCACTTTGTGAGCCACTTGGTTCATTGGATGGTTGAACGGCGTGATGGCCGTGATCACACCCAACAATGGCGCGCGTTGTGTGTAGACACGGCGTTGTTTGCCGTGGTGTGTCAAATCACAACTGAAAATCTGACCGTCATCTTTCAGAACTTCTTGCGCACCAAATAACAACACATCGCTGACACGGCCGGCTTCGTACACCGCATCCTTCAGACACAAACCTGCCTCTGCAGAAATCAATTGCGCAATATCGTCTAAATGATCTCTCACCAAGGCTGCGGCTTTGTTCAAAATGGCCGCGCGGTCAAAGCGGGACAACTTTGGTTTGTAAGCATGAGCCAATGCATAGGCTTCGCGCACTTCCTCTAGTGTGGCTTTGGGCACGGTGCCCAGTCGCTGCTCGGTGTAGGGATTGAACACTTCAATGAATCGTTCGCGACCTGCGCCGACCTTTCTACCGCCGATGCGCATGGCATCGAGTTGATGATCTTTGATGAATTGTGCAACTTGACTCATGACGGTAGCCTTCAAAATTTAAGCGTTCTGTCCAAAATTCAGCGCCAAATCGAATGCATCAAAATTGCGCCACCGACGTTGGCGGTCCAAGTTGGGCACTGCACGGTTCATGATCAAAGGCACACGCTGCTCACTGATGCCACCATGTGAACGCAATGGCACATCAAGGCCCGACAAATCATGTTTCGATTTGGCTGTTCCCAGCACCGTGTCGTAGTCTGACACCACCACCAAGTCGCCCAAGCGATCTGCTGGCAGCTCAAATTTCTCCGCGGCTTGCTCGCGCGTTAGAACCACTTCAATGCCCTGCTCGGCTTGCAACTTTTGACAGGCCTTGATGGGATCGACGCCTGCTGGCAAATAGATGGTGGCGAATGATCCCAGCGCGCCGTGGTGCACCACGTAAGGATCGGTGATGGGCAAGATCACGCGGACAGTCCCTGCACCTAACCAGCCATCAAACCAGTCTTGCAAATAAATGACTTTGGGCTGACCATCCATGCCCACTTTGGCGTTCATGCCGTGGTCAGCCGTCAACACCACCACGCAACCCATGGCATCGAGTTGCGCCATGTAACTGTCCATCATGGCGTAAAACGAATTGGCACCCTCTGTGCCCGGTGCAAATTTGTGCTGGATGTAATCGGTGGTCGACAAATACATTACATCGGGGCGTTGATTTTTCATCAACCACACGCCAGCGGCAAACACAAATTCAGACAAATCAGCGCTG
This sequence comes from uncultured Limnohabitans sp., assembly GCA_937928195.1. Classification (GTDB taxonomy): domain Bacteria; phylum Pseudomonadota; class Gammaproteobacteria; order Burkholderiales; family Burkholderiaceae_C; genus Limnohabitans_A. Next base: position 16,024 of record CALEYZ010000067.1, on the reverse strand, counting down.
TAAACGCTAGGCAATGGTTTGCCCACTTTGTTGAGCACATCGTCAATGCCGTGCTCCTGTACCGTGGCCTTGTCAGCCTTTTCTGCAGAGAAACAAATGCCCTTCATGTTATGACCCAGCAGTTGACGCAATTTGTCTTTGGCTGTAACCACTGCCATTTTGCAACCGGCATCTGCCAGGGCTGCGAGCAAAGAAGGTGCTCGCAACCACTTGGGGTCATTCATCATCACTTCCGCATCGTTGGCACTGTCGTACAAAAAATTACCGCAAATGCCATGCACACTGGGCGGCGCGCCTGTGACGATGGACAAGTTGTTGGGATTGGTAAAACTGGGCACAACACAATCGGCATGCAGACCGGTCCCTTCTGCCAAGACTTTTTTCATCCAAGGCATGTGCCCCCCCGCAACGGCCTGGCCCAAGTAATCGGGTTCGCAGCCGTCGACACAGACCACAACAACAGGCTGCTTGGGCATTTGATACGTGCGATTGTTCACTTGCATGGTGTTTCCTTTTATGGCGCTTTGCGCTCTGAGTATTTAACGTAATTTCGAATGGTTCGCTCACGGCTCATGAGCACGTGCTGCCGCAGCGCTTCTGCAGCTTTGCCCGCATTGCGCGAACCAATGGCATCCAAGATGTCACGGTGTTCGTTGACCGATGTCACCAGCAATGCATGGTCGGAAAAATTACGTCGACGGAACAAACTCAACTCACGCGTGAGCTTGCGATACATACCAATGAGTTTTTGATTGCCGGCATACGACACCATCGACTCATGAAATTCCACATTCAAGCGGTAGTAAGTGGTTTCGTCTTCCACTTTCACGGCGTTTTCCATTTGTGTGACCAAGGTGCGCAAATGTGCCAATTGCGTCTCAGAGGCATTCGCAGCCAAAGTGCTGCCGACGTGCGCTTCGATCATGGCGCGCAGGTCAAAAATTTCCAGCGCCTCGTCCAGTGGAATTTGCCTCACATAGACGCCTCTGTTTTTCTCCAGCTGCACCAAGCCTGCCTCTTCCAACACGCGAAACGCTTCTCGCACAGGACCTCTGGACACGCCCAGGCGTTCAGCCAAAGAAGCCTCTGTCAGCTTGTCGCCTGGCCCCAACTCACCCACATTGATCAGCCGCTCGATCTCTTGCTGTACAGCACCCGTGAGCGAGTGGTTTTGCAGCATGGAGATGGTGGCGCTGGCCTCACTTGCTGGTGCAGGTGGCGCGGTCGGTGCAATGCGGTGTGCAGTTTCAGTCGTCATGCACCGAATTTGATCACATCTTGGTCAATTGTCAACAATTTACAAAAAACAATTGACATTCCAGAATTCTTCGATTCCAATGATTTTCACGGGCTTGTCACACCGCTGTCACAGCGTGCGTGGAAAGTAGTTGGTTTTAACTTGAAAAGGATGACGTATGCGCGCACTTTACAAATCCGCCCTGTTGGTCGGCGGTCTGTTGCTAGGCTCTATGGCCTGGGCTCAAAAAACCCAACTGCTGGTCTACACAGCATTGGAAGTCGATCAGCTAAAGGCCTACCAAGAAGGCTTTAACAAGGTTTACCCAGAGATCGAACTCAAATGGGTTCGCGACTCAACAGGCGTGATCACCGCCAAGTTGCTGGCCGAAAAAGCCAACCCCCAAGCCGATGCGGTCATGGGCGTTGCCGCCACCAGTCTTGAATTGATGAACAAGAACGGCATGCTGGAACCCTATGCCCCGCTCAACTTGGATGCCATCATGCCGCAATACCGCGACCCGGCCAAAGTGCCCGCATGGTGGGGGATGGACGTTTGGGGTGCCACCATTTGCTTCAACACCATCGAAGCCAAAAAACGCAACATTCCCAAGCCTGAAACTTGGAAAGACCTCACAAAGCCCGTTTACAAGGGCCAAATCGTCATGCCCAACCCGGCTTCTAGTGGGACAGGCTACTTTGACGTCATCGCATGGTTGACCCTCTTCGGCGACCAAAACGGCAAAGGCGGTGGTTGGAAGTACATGGACGGTCTGCATGAAAACATTGCCCAATACACACACTCGGGTTCGAAGCCTTGCAACATGGCCTCCAGCGGCGAGTACGTGGTGGGCATTGCTTTTGAGTACCGCGCCAATGCCAACAAAGCCAAAGGCGCCCCCATTGACTTGGTCTTCCCCAAAGAAGGTTTAGGCTGGGATCTGGAATCTTTTGCCATTCACAAAGGCACCAAGAAATTGGACGCTGCCAAGAAATTGGCTGACTGGGCTTCAAGCAAAGACGCCATGAAGTTGTACGGCAAAAACTTTGCCATCACTGCCCATCCTGGTGTGGCAGACCCATTGCCCAATGTGCCCAAAGACTACGAGTCTCGCTTGGTCAAATTGGACTTCAAGTACGCCGCCGATCAACGTGAGCGCATCCTGAACGAATGGAATGCACGTTACAACGGTAAATCTGAAAAGCGTTAATTGATTCAAACGGCCGCCTGGCCTTGCCAAGGCGGCCTTTTTGTTGGCCACTCATGTCTGCAAGCCCTTATCTTTCACTCTCCCATCTGCACAAAGCCTTTGGCAACTTTGTTGCCTTGCAAGACATTAACCTGGACATCGTGCCCGGCGAATTGGTCTGCTTTTTAGGCCCCTCAGGTTGTGGCAAAACCACCTTGCTACGCATCATTGCGGGTCTTGAAGTTCAAACGCGTGGCGTCATCCACCAAGCTGGCAAAGACATCTCCACAGCGCATCCGGCCGAACGCGATTACGGCATCGTGTTTCAAAGCTATGCCCTGTTTCCCAACCTCAGCATTGCGGACAACGTGGCCTATGGCCTGGTCAACCGCAAAGTGGCACGCGATGTGGTGCAGCAGCGTGTTCAGGAATTATTGAAGCTGGTAGGCTTGCCAGGCAGTGGCGCCAAATACCCCAGCCAACTTTCGGGGGGGCAACAACAACGAATCGCTTTGGCACGTGCCTTGGCCACCTCGCCCGGCCTGCTGTTGCTCGATGAACCTTTGTCCGCTTTGGATGCACTGGAGCGCGTGCGACTGCGCGAAGAAATCAGATCGCTCCAACAAAGTTTGGGTGTCACCACCATCATGGTGACACACGATCAAGAGGAAGCATTGAGCATGGCAGATCGCATCGTGGTGATGAACCATGGTTGCATCGAACAAGTGGGCACACCCACAGAGATTTACAGAGAACCTGCCAGTGCTTTTGTGGCCGATTTTGTGGGCCAAGTCAACGTGCTGCAAGGCAAGCTTGAGGGTCACGAATTGAAACTGGGTGAGATGCGCATTCCTTTGGCCGATATACCCGCCCAAGTCACCCAAACTGGTGACATCAAAGTGTATTTGCGCCCTGAAGATGTGTTGGCACGTCCTATCTTGGCAGGTGATGCATGCGTGTTTCAGGCCACCATTCTTGAGATCGATTTTCTAGGTGCGTTTTGCCATGTGCACGTCATGGCCCCTGCCATTTCAGCAAAGCCGCTCACGGTTTATTTGTCATTGAACTTCTTAGCGGAGCAAAACCTGCAGGCGGGTTCAATGCTGCCCTTGAAACTGATGCCAGAACGCATCAAACTGTTTTGAACACGGCATGACAACGGCATTTCAAGTGAAACAGAAAACCCACTGGAGCGAATGGGTTGGGTTTGTGGGTCTGGCCATTGTGCTGCTGCTTTTACTGGCATTTTTGGCGGCCCCCTTGCTGGCCATCTTGCAACAAGCAGTGCAAGACGACCAAGGCCATTTTGTCGGCCTGCGCAATTTCCTCAGCTATTTACAAACCCCCTCCCTGTTGCACAGTTTGTGGAACAGTGTTTGGGTGTCCTTGTTGGTCACCTTGATTGTGGTGCCATTGGCTTTTGTGTTTGCATACGCACTCACACGCAGTTGCATGCCTGGCAAATCTCTGTTCAGGTCCATCAGCCTGATTCCCTTGCTGGCCCCTTCATTGCTGTCGGCCATTTCACTCATTTACTGGTTTGGCAACCAAGGCGTGTTGAAAGACGCCATGCAGTCCCTCGGCATCGAACAAATTTACGGACCTGCTGGCGTGGTTGTGGCTGAATGCTTTGCCGCCTTTCCACACGTGCTCATGATTTTGGTCACAGCATTGGCCTTGGCAGACGCTCGCCTGTACGAAGCGGCAGATGCATTGGGCACCAGCACACAGCGTAAGTTTTTCACCATCACTTTACCTGGCGCCAAATACGGTTTGATCTCAGCATCCTTGGTCAGCTTCACCTTGGTCATGACCGACTTTGGCATTCCCAAAGTCATCGGTGGCAACTTCAACATGATGGCCACCGACATTTTCAAATTGGTCATTGGCCAACAAGATTTTTCCAAAGGCTCGGTGGTGGCGTTGCTGTTGTTGTCACCCGCCGTCTTGAGCTTTGCAGTCGATCGTTATGTCAGTGCGCGTCAAACCGCCATGCTGAGCGCTCGTGCAGTGGCCTATCAACCCAAACCTGATGTGCGCCATGACGCCATCATGATGGCTTACTGCACCTTGATTGCTGTTCTGATGTTGGCCATGCTGGGCATGGCCGTCTTTGCGTCATTTGCGAGCTTTTGGCCCTACGACCTTTCCCCCAGTTTGCGCCACTACACCTTGGGTTTGGTGGATGGCGAAGTGGGCGAAGGTTTCATCAACAGTTTGAAGATGGCCAGTGGTACCGCTTTCTTTGGCACCCTGCTGGTGTTTGTCACAGCGTACTTGCTTGAAAAAACAAAAGGCATGAACGCAGTGCGTGGACCCCTTCAATTGCTGGCTGTCGTGCCCATGGCCGTGCCCGGCTTGGTTTTGGGTTTGGGCTACATCTTTTTCTTCAACATGCCCAACAACCCCTTGCATGGCATGTACCAAAGCATGGCCTTGCTCACGCTTTGCACCATCGTCCACTTCTACACCACAGGCCACCTCACAGCCACCACCGCTTTGAAATCACTGGATGCAGAGTTTGAGTCCGTCAGTGCATCTCTCAAAGTCCCTTTTTACAAAACCTTCTGGCGCGTCACACTGCCCATCTGCACACCGGCCATGGTGGACATTGCGCGTTACTTTTTCATCAATGCCATGACCACCATTTCAGCTGTGGTGTTTTTGTACTCACCTGAAACCAAAGTGGCTTCCATTGCCATTTTGAATCTGGACGAGGCTGGTGACATTGGCGCAGCAGCGGCGATGGCCGTTTTGATTGGCCTGATTTCCGCCGTCGCCACGTTCCTGTTTGCGCTCTTGAGTTGGTTCGTTGACAAACGAACACAAGCCTGGCGTGTTCGATAATTTGGGATGTTATTTTCAAGCAGTTTTTTGAAATCAATTTAACAACAGAGACATTTTCACCATGCAACGCGAAGCCATTCTTCTCACACCCGGCCCTCTCACAACCACTTTGCGAACCAAACTTGCCATGCTGCGAGACTGGGGTTCATGGGACAGTGACTTCATTGACGTCACAGCCCGAGTCCGAAAAAGTTTGCTGAACATCATTCAAGGTCACGAGACCCATGTGGTGGTGCCCCTGCAAGGCAGCGGCACGTTCAGTGTTGAAGCCGCGGTTGCCACTGTCGTCCCCCCCAGCGGTCATATCTTGGTTTTGGACAATGGCGCTTATTGCAAACGCGCCGCCAAACTCTCCACCATGATGGGCCGTAAAACCACCGTGGTACCGACAGCGGAAGACAAAGCCGTCTCACCTTCTGAGCTTGAAGCCTTGCTGGCCAAAGATCCCAGCATCACCCATGTGGTATTGATTCACTGCGAAACAGGTGCAGGTGTTTTGAACCCCTTGCACGATGTGGCCAAGGTTTGCGAAAAGCACAACAAAGGTTTGATCGTCGATGCCATGAGCTCATTTGCCGCGCTTGAGATTGACGCGCGCACCACCCGCTTTGATGCGCTCATTGCGGCCAGCGGTAAATGTTTAGAAGGCGTCCCCGGCATGGGCTTTGTGTTCATTCGCAAAGCCATTTTGGACAGCTGCGCGGGCAACAACACCTCTTTGGCCATGGACCTGCACGACCAATACGTGTACATGGAAAAAACGGGTCAATGGCGCTTCACGCCCCCAACCCACGTCATGGTCGCTTTGGCAGAAGCCATTCAGCAATTTGAAGACGAAGGCGGCCAACCCGCTCGCCTCAAACGCTACCAAAGCAATTGCAAAACCTTGGTGGAGGGCATGGCGGCCTTGGGCTTCAAACCCTATTTAGATCCTGCCGTTCAAGCCCCCATCATCGTGACTTTCCATGCGCCAGCTGATGCCAAGTACGAATTCAGAAAATTCTACGAAGCCGCCAAAAAGCATGGTTTCATTTTGTACCCCGGCAAGCTCACCGAAATCGAAACTTTCCGTGTGGGATGCATTGGCGCCATTGGCCCCATCGAAATGCAACAAGCCGTTCATGCGGTGACACTGACCCTGAAAGAGTTGGGCATTGCCAGCGGCGCCCCTGCTTGAATTTTGTGAACGCATTGAATTTGTAAATTGACAAAGGATTGATCATGGCCACTTCCAAAGTACACCCTGCGCTCAAAGCGGTTGAAAAGAGTGGCGCTCAAAAAGTCAAAGTGGCGGTCAGTGACATTGACGGCATTTTGCGTGGCAAGTACTTGCACATCGACAAGTTCAAAGGCGCCGCAGAGCCCTACCCTGCAGGTGGCTTTGGCTTTTGCGATGTGGTCTTTGGCTGGGACTCCTCTGACCAGTGCTATGACAACACCACCTTCACAGGCTGGCAGCACGGCTTTCCCGATGCACTGGCCCGCTTGGACTTGAACACTGCGCGCAATGTGCCATGGGACAACAATGTGCCTTTCTTCATTGGTGAGTTTGTCAACAGCGATGGCACACCTCACCCCCTGTGCCCCCGCCAAACCTTGAAGAAAGTCTTGAAACGCGCCGAAAAATTGGGCGTCAACCCCATGTGTGGCATGGAGTTTGAATGGTTTAACTTCCTAGAAGACTCGCATTCATGGCAGCACAAAAAGGGCGTCGACCCGACACCTTTGACACCCGGCATGTTTGGCTACTCTTTGCTGCGAATGAATCAAAATCGCGAATTCTTCAATGCCATCCAAGACGAGATGCTGCAGTTTGGGGTACCCATTGAAGGCTTGCACACCGAGACAGGCCCCGGCGTTTACGAAGCGGCCATTGCCTTCAGCGATGCCCTCACACAAGCCGACCGCGCCATCTTGTTCAAAACCGGCACCAAAGAAATTGGTGCACGCTTTGGCATCATGCCCAGCTTCATGGCCAAATGGAATGCCGCATTGCCAGGTTGCAGTGGCCACATTCACCAAAGCCTGAGCGATGGCAAAAAGAATTTGTTTGCAGACGCCAAAGGCCGTCATGGCATGAGCAAAGTGTTTGAAAGTTACTTGGCAGGGCAAGTTGCGCACTTGATGGAATTTGCCCCCATGTTCTGGCCCACCATCAACAGCTACAAGCGCTTGGTGGATGGTTTCTGGGCCCCCGTGAAGCCCACTTGGGGCATCGACAACCGCACGGCCAGCTTCCGCGTCATTTCTGGCTCGCCCAAATCGACACGCCTTGAAACACGTTGCCCGGGTGCCGACGTCAACCCTTATCTGGCCATGGCAGCCGTCATTGCCGCCGGTTTGGACGGCGTGGAAAAAGGCATGAAGCTCACCGCACCAGCCATTCATGGCACCAACGGTGGCGCCGAAAACATTCCCCGTGCGCCTCGCACACTGATCGAAACCACCCGCAATTTCCAAAAGTCCAAAGTAGCACGCGATTGGTTAGGCGATACATTTGTGGATCACTTTGCGGCCACCCGTGAATGGGAGTGGCGCCAATGGCTCGATGGCGTGACCGATTGGGAACTCAAGCGCTATTTCGAAATCATTTAATTTTTCAGATCAAACTGGACATCTTCATGAGCATTGATAAATTCTCCTTCCCCACCCCCATTCACTTTGGCGTGGGCGCCCGCAAGTTGGTGGGCAAACACCTTCAAGATTTAGGCTACAAGCGCCCTCTCATCGTGACCGACAAAGCCATGGCAGACCTGCCCCTCATGGCCGAGTTCATCAGCCACTTGGCTGGCTTAGATGTCGCCGTTTATGCCGGTGTGCATGGCAACCCCACCGCCTCACAAGTGACAGCAGGCGGCGTGGCTTTCAATGCCCACAAGGCCGATTGCGTGATTGGTTTAGGTGGCGGTGCCTCATTGGATGTGGCCAAAGTGGTGGGCTTGTCGGCCACCCATGACGGCCCCATCTTGGAATACGCATGGGACCATCCCAAGGTGCGCAGCATCTCGGGTACCCTGCCTTACTTTGTGGCCTTGCCCACCACCTCTGGCACTGGCTCGGAAGTGGGTCGCTCTAGCGTGGTCAGCGAAGACGACACACACCAAAAGCGCGTGATCTTCCATCCCAAGTTATTGGCACAAACGGTTTTTGCAGATCCAGAATTGACCGTTGGCTTGCCCGGCAAAATTACCGCAGCCACCGGCATGGATGCCCTGACGCACAACATCGAAAGCTACTTGTCACCTGCCTACCACCCCTTGTGCGATGGCATCGCTTTAGAAGGCACTCGCATTGGCGCGGCAGCGCTGCACACTGCGGTCCACGAGCCTAGCAACCTCAAAGCCCGCAGCGACATGATGATGTCGTCCATGATGGGCGCCATTGCGTTCCAAAAAGATTTGGGGGCGGTGCACTCTTGCGCACATGCATTGGGTGCGGTGGTCGACATGCACCATGGCTTGGCCAATGCGCTCATGATCGATGTGGTCATGGCTTGGAACTATGAAGCCGTGCCCGAAAAATTCAATGAACTGGCTCATGTTTGCAATGTCAAAGGCGGCGGCAGTGCCTTCGTGGCATGGCTCAAAGAATTGAAAACTTCAATCGGTATCACAGGCACCTTGTCTTCACATGGCGTGAAGCCAGAACACATGGCGCGCTTGGTTGAAATTGCCACCGCCGATATCTGCCATCAAACCAACCCACGTCCTTGCACTGCAGCCGATTTTGAGAAGCTGTTCATGGCTGCCATGTAATTGAAGGCTTGCGCGTTCATGTCCTCCAATACCAAACGTCTCAAAATTGGCATCTCGGCTTGCTTTTTCCACCCAGACAACGAGCGTCCTATTTTCAAAGGCAAGACGCTTCAGTACATAGAACAATCAGTGGCCCACTGGGTCATGTCGCAAGGTGATCTGGCGGTCATGATTCCTTCGCCTGAAGGCGATACGCAAGTGGGTGATGCGCAAATTACCGATTACGCCGACTGGTTAGATGGCGTCGTGCTGATGGGCGGCAGCGATGTGTGGCCAGGCAGTTACGGTGAAGAGGTGATGGACCCACGCTGGACGGGCGACCGTGTACGTGATGCCTATGAAAAGAAATTGATTGAAGCCTTTGTCGCCACAGGCAAACCTGTATTGGGTGTATGCCGCGGCATGCAAATGATCAACGTGGCGTTTGGTGGCACCTTGTACCAAGACATTGCCACACAAAGGCCTGAAGCCTTGATGCACCGTGACGGCGTGCAATACGACCTCAACATGCACGAAGTTGCCTTCGATCCCAACAGCAAATTATCGAAACTACTAGGCGGTACCCAAAAGGCCAAGGTCAACAGCATTCACCACCAAGGTGTGAAAGATCTGGCACCCAACTTTGTGGTGGAAGCTTACTGTCCGCACGACCGCATTCCAGAAGCCATACGGCATCAAGGCAAAGCTTATGTGGCTGCGGTGCAGTGGCATCCAGAATTCCACAAAACTGCATTGGGGACCTTGGACGACAGCCCTATCCTGAAAGATTTTTTGAATGCAGCGCGCCACAAGCCTGCAGCTTGAGCAAACCGCATTGATCAACACCGACATTGAACCCATTGGACTCCTATGAAACTGCTTGACGTCATCAACCCCGCCACCGAAGAACTGATCACCCAACTGCCCATCGACGATGGCGCTGCCGTGGCCCTGAAAGCGCAAAAAGCGCGCAATGCACAGGCTGCTTGGGCGGCCACACCTGTGTCCGAACGCACGGCCTGCATCCAACGTTTCCGAGCATTGGTCCAAACGCAACTGGACGACCTTGCCAAAATCATGACGCAGGAAACCGGCAAACCCTTGGGCCACTCACGCAATGAACTGAATGGTTTCTTAGGCCGTGTTGATTTCTTTTTGGCTGAAGCTGAAGGCATTCTCAAAACCGAAACAGTCTTCAAACAAGACGGCATGTGCGAGCAAATTCAACACATTCCCCTCGGTTTGATTGGTAACATTTCTGCGTGGAACTATCCCTGGTTTGTGGGAGGTAACGTGTTTGTGCCAGGCTTGCTCATGGGCAATGCCATTTTGTACAAGCCCTCCGAATTCGCCGCCATGAGTGGTCTGGCCATGGGCCGTTTGCTCCACGAAGCAGGTATTCCTGCAGACGTGTTTGCAACCCTGATTGGCGCGGCAGACACAGGTAATGCCTTGCTGGCTCAGCAACTCGATGGCATGTTTTTCACGGGCTCTTTGGCCACAGGCCAACACATTGCCAACGTGATAGGCCCGCGCATGACCAAATTGCAATTGGAATTGGGCGGTAAAGATCCCACCTATGTCTGCGCCGATGCCGACCCAGTGGCAGCAGCGCAATCTTTGGCCGATGGTGCCATGTACAACGCCGGACAAAGCTGCTGCTCCGTCGAGCGCATCTATGTGCACGCCAACATTCACGATCAGTTTGTAGAAGCCTTGGTCGACACCGTACGTACCTTCAAAATGGGCGACCCCTTGGCAGCCGACACCTACTTGGGCCCTTTGACCCGCGCGCCTCAAATTAAAGTGTTGGAAGATCAAATTGCCGACGCCAAAGCCAAAGGTGCGCGTTGTTTGCTGGGCGGTCAACGCAGCAAAGGCCCTATGGGCGGCAAAGGCAATTGGTTTGAAGCCACCGTCTTTGACAATGTCAACCACAGCATGTCTCTGATGCGAGACGAAAGCTTTGGCCCCATCATCGGCATTCAAAAAGTCAGTGACGATGCCGAAGCTGTGCGCCTGATGAACGACACGCAATACGGCTTAACGGCAGGTGTTTACACGCCCAACGAACAACACGCACGCGACGTACTGTCGCAAGTTCGCGCTGGCACGGTGTACTGGAACTGCTGCGACCGCGTCAGCCCTCGCTTGCCTTGGAGTGGCTACGGCCACTCCGGTGTTGGCCTCACCCTGTCACGCGAAGGTTTGGCCACCTTCACACGCCCCAAAGCCTGGCACCTGCGCAGCAACTGACATGCGCCTGGCCCTGTTTGACTTAGACCACACGCTACTCGATGGTGACAGCGACCAGTTGTGGTGCGACTTCATAATTGACAAAGGCTTGCTCGACAAAGCGATTTTCTCTGCGAAGAACGAAGCCATGGCACGGGACTACAAATCAGGCGCTGTTGATGTGCAGGCCTTTTGTGAGTTCTACATTGGCACCTTGACGTTGAAATCGCCTCACGATTGGGAGCCGCTTCGCCAAGAATTTTTGAATGATTGGGTCATTCCGCGCTTGTGCGCTGGCGGTAAAGCTCAAATCAAATCACACCAAAACAACGGCGACCGCGTGGTCATGACCACGGCCACCAATCGTTTCATCACTGAACTTACTGCAGCTTACTTGGGTATTCAAGAATTGATCGCCACAGAGGCCGAGATCCATGAAGGCTTGTTCACGGGAAGAACGCAAGGTGTACTGAACATGCGCGAGGGCAAAGTGACGCGCCTCAAATCTTGGTGCAATGCGAAAAACTTGCAATGGGAACAATTGGAATCTTGGGGCTACAGCGACTCCATCAACGACCTCCCCTTGCTAGAGGCCGTCACGCACGCCACTGTGACGCAAGGCGACGTCAAACTGCGCGCCGAAGCGGCCAAGCGGGGTTGGCCGCAAATTGAATGGTTTTAACCAAGAAGGCAGGTGTGCAGCCTCCCCTGCCTGCTCACCCACTCCGTTTGCAATAGACCTTGAAACACACGGTTAATTCAACCGACATAAGATTTCCATTGGGTGCTGTTCAAAGGGAATAGCAGGTTCATGCGATGGTCGGGCCGCCTCGCGGACTTCGCTCGACCTGACACACATGTTCTCCTTGCAAATTGAACACATCGCCGCGCTCATCTTTGCGCTGGCACTGCTCCATACTTTCTCCGTCAGTTATTTTGCGGCTCTGGCCAAAAGTTATCCCAAGCATTCTGGACTTCTTCATTTGCTGAGCGAAGTTGAGGTTGTCTTCGGCTTTTGGGCTTTTATCTTGGTCGGTGCCATGGCCGCCATCCAAGGTGGCCCTGCAGCACTGGCGTTTGCAGAGTCACGGCAATACACAGAACCCTTGTTTGTGTTTGTGGTGATGGTCATGGCGGCTTCACGGCCTGTCTTGTTTGCTGTCACACAGCTTGTCAGTGCCATGGCATCACGCGTCCCCTTGCCCGTCAGCTTGGTTCGCACTTGGATGGGCCTGGCCATCGTGCCATTGATGGGTTCTTTGATCACAGAGCCCGCGGCCATGACAGTGGCAGCCCTGATGCTGGCACCATTGGTGTTTCATACCAAGGTGCCTGAGCGAATCAAATATTTCACACTGGGTGTGTTGTTCGTGAACGTCTCGATTGGCGGCACCCTCACGTCCTTTGCCGCACCGCCAGTGCTGATGGTGGCCAGCACTTGGCAGTGGGACTCTTTGTGGATGCTTTTGAATTTTGGTTGGAAATCGGCTGTGGCTGTGGTGATCAATGCCAGCCTGGCAGCTTATGTGCTCAAGCCTTACCTGCAAAAAGAACCGATTGATATCAAAAATTCAAGCATCGCCCCCGTGCCTTTCTCATTGGTCTTGAGCCATCTGACTTTATTGGCAGGCGTTGTGGTGTTGGGTCATTACCCTGTGGCGTTTTTGGGTTTGTTTTTATTGTTTTTAGGTGTGACGCATGCCTACCCCCAGCATCAAAACCCTTTGGTCCTCAAAGAAGCGCTGCTGGTTGCATTTTTCCTAGCGGGCTTGGTGGTGATTGGCGGCATGCAACAGTGGTGGCTGCAGCCACTGCTCACCCAACTTTCGCCCAACGCTTTGTTTGGCAGTGCATTGGGCCTGACCGCCATCACAGACAATGCGGCCCTGACCTACTTGGGCTCTTTGATTGAAGGCCTTTCAGACGAAGCCAAATACAACCTGGTGGCAGGCGCCGTTGCAGGCGGTGGCCTCACGGTGATCGCCAACGCACCCAACCCTGCAGGCGCTGCCTTGCTCAAGAAGGGGTTTCAAAATGCAAGCATCAGTGCGCTAGGCTTATTGGGCGGGGCATTGCTGCCCACATTGATCGCAGCCTTCGCTTTGAAATTCCTGCCCTTTTGATCAGCACTGAATCAGGTAGATGGCTCTTGGTCTTTGGGCATTGGACAGGTGCTGAATCCAAACAAGGTATACGCGCCGCAAAAGCTGAACAAACCTGTGGCCAACACCACAATGCCCACCCAACCCCAAGGACCCACTTGGCCTGTTGCAGCCAAAGCCATCAATGCAAGTCCCGCCACAATTCGCAAGATGCGATCAATTCCGCCGACGTTTTTTAACATCACTGTTCTCCTTAAAAGTTAATGAGTTCATTTTGCGCTGATAGCTTGAAACGTCAAGGGCCTTTCAAAATGACACCCTTCGAATCCAAAACACGCGTGTGAATAGGAATGCCCTGCCCCACGCTTTGCGTCACAGTACAAAAATCTTCGAATTGCGATAAAACGCGTTCAAGGTGTTCAAGTTGGTCTGCCTCCACACCCAAATGCAATTTAGCCTCTATGCGCAGAACACGCATGCGCCCTTCTGCATTGCGCCCCACCTCTGCATGCACCACGGTATGAATGGGCTCTGGCGCTTGCTTGAACTTGGACAGCGCAAAATACAAAGCATCGCTCAGGCAATTGCCAACAGCAGCGGCCAGTAAATGAACTGGTGTTGGCCCCTTGCCCTCACCCAAAGGTACCGGCTCATCGGTCATCAGCTGCGGCATGTCTTCGCTGAATTCAATGTCAAATTGGTATTTTGAGCGTTGACGAAGTTCAACGGTAATGGTTTTTTCTGACATGGTTGAAGCCCTCTAATTTTCTCGGGTGAGTCCACGAAGCACAACGCCAATATGAGGGATTTCATCCGCCTCGGACTTAACTTAGATCAATTCATTTCAAGTACCTTCGGTCATGATGCGCTTGAAATACAAAAAACAATCGCCACTTGTACTGAAAGAGCTTGAAAGGAACTCACATGAAAACACACTTGGTGTGCCCCCACTGCAACAGCACGAACCGTGTTGCCACAGCGCAATTGGAAGCTGAGTTGTCTTGCGGCAGTTGTCACAAGCCGCTTTTTGACAAGCACCCCGCCAGCCTTACAGCCACGGGCTTGGAAGCACAAATTGCAAAAAGCGAAGTCCCTGTGGTTGTGGACTTCTGGGCACCTTGGTGCGGACCCTGTCGCATGATGGCACCCGAATATGAAAGAGCGTGCGCCATGCTGGAGCCACATGCTCGTTTCGTCAAAGTAGACACTGAGGCGCACCAAGAGGTGGGGGCCAAACACAACATTCGCAGCATTCCCACATTGGCAATTTTCAAAGGGGGCAAGGAAGTGGCCAGAATTTCTGGGGCTAGATCGGCTGCAGATTTGGCCAAATGGGTTCGGACGGAAATTGGAAAATAAGCCGACTCAATCCGTCTCTCGCTGGTCCTAGCCCTTTGTTGGCTCGCAAGGGGCTACAGAGAGATGGTTTTCAAGCTATATTTCGGTTCATGCGAACCAGCAAAATCAAAAACATTCAATTCGAAAAACTCGAAAAAGACGACGCCACTTTCAACCGTGCCGCTGAAATCTTTCGCGTGATGTCGGCACCCATGCGTTTGCGAATCATGAGTTGTTTGTGTGCTGGTGAAAAAAATGTCAGCGAGTTGTTAGAAGAAGTCGACACCACGCAATCCAACATGTCGCAACATTTAAGCACCTTGTTCCAAGCCGGCATTCTTCAAAAACGCCGCGAGGGCGTACAAATTTATTACCGCATTGCCAACCCAAGCTTTGTAGACCTGTGCCGCGCGGTCTGCACCCAAATCGCCACTGAAAGTCTCGAGTCAGTTTGAAGTCGGGTTAGTACTGTGCCCATGCACCTTCATGCCAGATTAACATCTAGATAAATTAGGAGTGGCTAATGAATACCCTGTCTTTGGTTCGCACATGCGGACTGTCTCTGGCTTTGTGCTTCGCTGCAGCAGCACATGCCCAAACCAAAGTGGTTTACCACTTAAACGAAGGCTTAGCTCAAGCAGCTCGCGCGATGGGCAACATTCGCAATCATTTGGCCGCCGACCCCAACGCCAAAATCACCGTGGTCACGCACGGTCCTGGCATTGATTTTTTACTTGAAGGTGCCATGACACCGGCAGGTCAACCCTTTGCAGGCACCATCGGTGACTTGGCCTCCAAAGGCGTGAAGTTCGATGTCTGCAACAACACGCTTGAAACCCGCAAAATTCCAAAAGAAAAAGTGGTGATGGAAGCCTCCGTTGTGCCTTCTGGTGTTGCTGAGGTTGCCAACTTACAAGCCAAGTCTGGCTTTGTTTACATCCGTCCTTGAACCTTCAGTTGAACCGTTCATTTTTAACTTCTTCCAACATGTCAAAAATTATGAAAAATTGGCTTTACTTCGGTGCAGTGCTTGTTTGCTTTGCCACCAGCGCTCAGGCACAAACCAATGCCCCCGACCCCATGCAAGTTCGCAGTTGGGCTGCGGGTTGTTCGAATTGCCATGGCACCAACGGCCGAGCCGAGGCTGGCAATGAAGCACTGGCAGGCGCCAACAAAGACGACATCGTCAAGAAAATGATGGATTTCAAAGCAGGTCGCAAGCCTGCCACCGTCATGCATCAGCTGTCCAAGGGTTACAGCGACGATCAAATTGTTGCCATTGCTGGCTACTTTGCAGCACAGAAAAAATAAGGAGTTGTCATGAAACGTCGTCAATTTATTC